>DASQSR010000521.1:0-27185 GCA_035642295.1 Allostellaceae bacterium
AACCAGAGGTCGATCCTTGCAGCTTCGCCAGAAAGAGCCGAGCCGGCGCGAGCGCAACAAGGCCGAGAAGCTGGAGAAGATCAGCCGCGCGGCGCGCAAGCTCTTCATCCGCCGCGGCTATGACGCCACCACCTTGCGCGAAATCGCGGCGCAGGCCGGGGTCGGGCTCGGCACGCTCTTCTCCTACACCACCGACAAGCGCGACCTGCTGTTCCTCATCATCAACGACGACATCGAGGCGATGAACGCCCGCGCCTTCGCCGAGGCGCCGCGCGATGCAGCGCTGCTCGAGCGCCTGGTCGCAATCTTTCGCGGCTTCTTCGCCTTCTTCGGCCGGCAGCCCAGCCTCTCGCGCATCATCCTCAAGGAGCTCACCTTCTACTCCGCCGGTCCCCAGGCGCAGCGCTTTCAGCACGGGCGGAGCGAAGTGCTCGCGCGGCTTGCCGAGGTGGTGCGCGAGGCGCAAGGCGGCGGCGAGATCGGCAGCGGTGAGGATGCCGAAGAGATCGCCTATACCGTGTTCTCGATCTATGCTGGCGAGATCCGCGAGTGGCTGGGCGCCCCCAAGCCCGATCTCGAAGCCGGCCTCGCGGCCCTCCGCCGCCATTTCCGCCTGCTGATCGCCGGGATGCAGCCGCGCGAGGGGAGTCCGACCTAAAGCCGGGCCCTGGCTGATCCCGTTCGGGCTCGGCGGCGCTCTACGCGACCGGCGGAACCTGGGGTCCGAGCCCCGTTATGGCGAGCGGAATATTGGAAGTGTTATTGTTCGTCGGGCGAACAGGGCGAGCCGGGCGCCATGACAGCCACAGCCGAGACCACCGCTCCCCGGAGCCGCCACGTACCATGGCTCCTGTCATTGACGATGCATGTGGCGGTTCTTGCGGCGGCAGCGCAGTTGTGGAAGACGCCGCAGCCGCCACCCGTCCTCGTTCCCATCCAGGTTCGCCTGGCGGCGCTGCCATCTCCGGCGCCCCAACAGCAGGCCCAGCCGGAAAAGGCTGCTCCGCCGCTACCTCAGCAGCCGCCGGCCCCGCCGCCCGCGGCCGCTCGCCCCGCGACCGAACCAGCGCCGCCCGTGGTTCAAAAGCCGCCCCCCGTTGCGCCGGAAGCAAGCGCGCCCCCCAGTCTGCCAGCCGTTTCCGCTTCCCGGGCGCCGGCAATCCCTCCGGCCGCGGCCGGTGCGGCGCCACACGGCCCCGCCATCTCGATCACGCCGCAGGAAGTCACGCGCGGCGGTTCTCCGGGCATGATGACGGAACCCTTGGCACCCGCCGCGCCACTAACGAAGGAAGAGCGTGATCGGCTGGCGAAGACCTACCATACGGGCGACGACCAGCAGGGTCAGGTCGAAGCGCAGCGCGGCCCGGACCGTGCCGCGCGCAGCAAGCACGTGGCGCGGTTGACCGAGGAAGAATATGCAAAGATTGCGAAGGCCTTTCATACCGGCAACGACCAGCAGGGTATGGTCGAGGCGATGATCGGCCCGCTTCGCGCCGCGCGGAGCGAGCGCTCGCGGCCGCTCACCAAGGAGGAATATGCGGCGCAGACCAAGATTTATTGGACTGGCCTCGATAACGGTAACACGACGCCGGCCGAACGTGAGGCCGGACTGCGTGGCGCGCTGAGCTTTCAGGCCTCGCTTGTCTCGCCGACGGCGCAGATCGACTACAGCAACCGCTTCCACGCGCCCGACAACGACCGGATGGCGCTTGCGGTGGCTCAGCCGCCACCGGAGCTTCCGGCCGGCCTTTCGCTCGCAAAGCCCGTCGTCGTGGTGGCGCGCTTTCAGATCGCCGAGGACGGCTCCTTCGAGGTGACGCTCGTCACTTCCGCGACCGAGCCACGGCTTAATGACGCGCTCCTCGCCGCGTTCCAGCATTGGCGCTTCGAGCCGGCCTATCGCTCGGGCCATCCCGCGGCGTCGTCGGTCGACTACCACCTCACCATCGCGCCGTCGCTCGCGGTTCGGGTCGTCAGCAAGGTGAAGCTTCTCGAGACGGAAAACCAGGCGGAGTTCGAGCGGCGCGGCGCGCCCGCGACGCCGATCGAGACGCCGCCGCCGGATCTTCCGCCGGCGCTCCTGCGGCCTGGCGCCGAGTGGAGCACGGTTCTGCGCGTCCATGTCGCGCGGGACGGAACGGCGGCGGCGACCGTCATCACGCCCGCGGCCGATCCTGCCATCACCAGCGCGGTTCAGGCGGTTCTCCGGCGCTGGCGCTTCCGTCCGACCTTCATCCGCGGCTCGCAGCCGCAGGACAGCACCATCGAACTCAGCCTCACGGTTTCCGTGAGCGAGTGACGCGCCTCTTCGTCGCGGCCCCGCGGCAGGGCCGAGGCGACGAGAAAAAGCGACGCTTCTTTCTGATCTAATCTAGGGCGTGTACTCATAAACGCCGATCACAGCAGCCTAGGCTCATCGCGATCGGGCCCCGCGACATGCCAGAACGTCACGCCGATAATTAACCCCAGCAGACCCGCTGCAAAAAGCCAAACCACGTCAACAGTAGCAAAATGAAGGGAATGAAAGGCCAGCCGCGCGCCCGCAATACCCTCACCAAGAGACAGGGCGAAGCACACCAGGAAGATAATCCACGTTACCGCACCGAACACAAAACCGAGAACGGCGGCGATCCAGAGATCGGTGAGTTGACGAGAACGTAAGATCAGAAAAGCTGGTAGGCCAAACGCGAGCATGCCGCCGTATGTGAAAATAGCGCTGACCACCGTTGTGATCACGACCCAATCGCCTTGCGCCAGATGCGGGAACAGAAAAATGGCAGAACAGGGCGCGACGACAACCGGCCCCCAAAGTGGTGCAACGACAAAAGCCTTTACTGAACGGTTCATACATCGAGCGTAGTCGATTTTATGAGTACGCGCCCTACAGGCCCAAGAGCCGTTCGGCGTTGGCGTGGAAGATCTTGTCCATCACCGCCTCGCCGTAGCCGAGCTCGCGCCATTCGCGGAGGAGCCGGTCATAAGGGATGCTCGGATAGTCGCTGCCGAACATCACCTTGTCCTGGAGGCGGGCGCGGATGTCGGTCTTGAGCTGGGCGGGAAAGTATTTCGGCGCCCAGCCCGACATTTCCCAATAGACATTGCCCTTGTGCAGCGCCACCGCGGTCATCTCCTCGACCCAGGGCCAGCCGGGATGCGCGGCGATGATGGTGAGGTTCGGGAAGTCGGCGGCAAGCTCGTCGATGCACGAGGGATGAGCGTGGCGGATCTTGGCGCCGAGCACACCGGGCAACCCCGCGCCCATGCCGGTAGTGCCGACATCGATCATCACCGGCACCTTGAGCGCGGCGATGGTCTCGAACAGCGGATAGAGCCGCCGGTCGTTGACGGCTAAATGGCCCATGATCGGGTGGAAATGGAAGCCGAGCATGCCGAGTTCGGTGATCGCCTTCTTCGCCTGCTGGATGGCGATCTCGCCTTTGAAGGGATCGACCGCCGCCCAGGCCTGGATGATGCGGTCGGGATGGCGGCGCTGCACGCCCTTCACGTATTCGTTGGTGCAGGGCGGCGTTCCCGTCGTGGTCTCGAGATCGAGCGCCACCAGCACGGCTTCGACGCCGGCGGCGGCGAATTCGGCGACGACCTCCTCCTCCTGCTTCCAGGTCCAGGCGCGGTTCCAGTATTTCGCCAGCGCTTCGACATAAGGACCCTGGCAGCGGATCCAGGGCTCGGTATTGGGATAGCAATGGAGGTCGATGATACGCATTCGGTCTTCTCCTGCTACGTGCGGCTCTCGCGGTTGTTAACGCAACCGCTGGCGGGCATCCCGTTCGATCGCGTTGCGATCGAACCCTTCGGGGCCGAGCGCAAAGCGGTCGGCCGGGTTGCCCGGACGAACGCCCTGCGGGCGTTCGCCTTAAGAACGATAATTCGCATAGCGCCTTCTCCTGCTACGTGCGGCTCTCGCGGTTGCTGGCGCAACCGCTGGCGCCGCCGCGGACGAACGCCCTCCGGGCGTTCGCCTTGACTTCTCCTGCTACGAGCGGCTCTCGGCCGCGAGCTTCTGCGCCACCTGTTCGACGAGCGCTTTCTTCGACACCTTGCCGAAGGGCGACAGCGGAAAATCGCTCATCAGCTCGAGACGCTCGGGCAGCTTGAACTTGGCGATCTCCTTGCCGGCGAGATAGGCGATGAGCGCGTCGAGGCTGAGCGCGGCGCCCGGGCGCGGAATGACGCAGGCGCACATGCGTTCGCCGAGCTCGGGATCGGGCATGGCGATGCAGGCGACATTCTGCACCGCCGGGTGCGACAGGATCAAATTCTCGATCTCCTCGGCGCT
Organism: Allostellaceae bacterium; assembly: GCA_035642295.1. Lineage (GTDB taxonomy): Bacteria > Pseudomonadota > Alphaproteobacteria > ATCC43930 > CGMCC-115725 > DAHUYF01. The sequence goes on from DASQSR010000521.1 coordinate 4,298, forward strand.
GATCTTCTCGCCGCCGCGATTGATGAGGTCCTTCTTGCGGCCTTCGACCATGTAGTTGCCGGAAGGGTGCCGGCGCATCAAATCGCCCGAGCGGTAGAAGCCGTCGCGGGTGAAGGCCTTGGCGTTGTGCTCCGCCGCGCCGTAGTAGCCGCGCAGGGTGTAGGGCCCGCGCACGCAAAGCTCGCCCACCTCGCCGTCGGGCACCTCCTTGTCGTCATCGTCGAGGAGCCGCACCTCGTCATCGGGCGAGATCGGCCGGCCGACGGTTTCGAGCCGGACCTCCTCGGGATCGTCGATGCGGACGAAGAACAGCGTCCCCTCCGACATGCCGAAATTCTCCTGCACGAAGCAGGAGGGGATGAGCGCCTTTGTCTTGACCCGCACCTCGGGCTGAAGCCGCTGTCCGCCGCTCTGGATGTAGCGCAGCGACGAGGTGTCGTAGCGCGTCGCTTCCGGACTGTTGATGAGGCGGATGAGCAGCGCGGGCACGACTTTCAAATGGGTGACGCGATGCTGCGCGATCAGCGGAAAGAGCGCTTCGGGGCGCGTGCTGGCGCTCACCACCACGGTGCCGCCGTTGAGGAGAAAGCCCTGCAGCCCCGGGCAGGCGAGCGGCAGATTGTGGGCGATGGGCAGCGCCAGCAGCAGGATCGAGCTCTGCGTCACGCCGCAGACTGCTGCCGCCGTTCGGGAATTGTAGGCGTAGTCGTTATGGGTGCGCGGAATGAGCTTCGGCACGCCGGTGGTGCCGCCGGAGAGCTGGAAGATGCAGGGATCGGTCGGATCGATGGCGACCTCGGCGAGGCGAGATCGGGGCAGGGTGGCCGGACGCTCGATGAGCTCGGCGAGCGCGATCTCGCCCGGGCGCGCCTCGCCCAGCACCAGCGGAAAGCGCAGCGACGGCGATTCCGCCCGCACCCGCGCCACCATCGGCGCGAACGCGAACTCGCCCTGGCGCTCGGGATAGGCGCAGGCGGCCGCCTGGGCGAGGCGGGTGAACTGGCTCAGCTCGGCATAGCGATGGCTCGGCAGCGCCGCGATCGGGATGGCGCCGATCTTTTGCAGCGCGAAATAAAGCAGCACGAACTCGGCCGTGTTCGGCAGCTGCAGCACGACGCGGTCGAGCGGCATGAGCCTGAGCGCCAGCAGGTTGAGCGCGAGATTGTCGGAGAGCCTGTCGATCTCGGCATAGGTGAAGCGGCGCTCGCCGTCGATCACCGCGATGCGCGGCGCGAAGGCGCGGAAGCAGTCGGCGAATTCCTGCTTGAGGCTGCGGTCGTGCCAATAGCCGCGCTCGCGATAGCGGCGGGCGAAGTCGGGCGGGAACGGGACGACGCCGTCGAGCATGGGCGCCTCAGGTCGAGCTCGAGAAGCCGCCGTCGATGACCACCACCTCGCCGGTGACGAAGCGGTTGCCTTCGATCAGCGACAGCATGGTTTCGGCGACGTCATCGGCGGTGACGACGCGCTTCAGCGGCGTCAGCTTGGCGCGGCGTTCCATCAGCTCGTCGTACTTGTCCCTCAGCATGCGCTTCATCCAGTCGCCTTCCATCCAGCCGGGCGCCACCGCGTTGACGCGGATCTGGGGCCCTAGATTGAGCGCCAGCGTCTTGGTGAGGTTCACCACCGCCGCCTTGCTCGCGGCATAGGGCAGCGGCTGCGGCCCCGGACGCAGGCCGACGATGCTGGCGGTGTTGACGATGGCCGGCGCCGGCGCCTTGCGCAGCAGCGGCAGCGCCGCCCGCGTCACCAGGAAGACGCTGCGCACATTGACGGCGAAGACGCGGTCCCATTCCTCGACCGAGAGCGCGTCCATGTCCTTGGGCCGCACCTCGGTCGTGGTGCCGGCATTGTTGACGAGGGCGTCGAGCTTGCCGAAGGCACCATCGACCGCCGCCAGCATGGCGCGCACCGCCGCATCCTCGGCGACATCGCACGGGCAGAGCAGCGCCTTGACGCCGAGGCGCTCGGCTTCGGCCGCGACCTCCTTGGCCGCCGCCGCGCTCCGGCTGTAGTTGATGGCGACGTCATAGCCGGCGCGCGCCAGGGCCAGCGCCGCGCTGCGGCCGATGCCGCTCGAGGCGCCGGTGACCAGGGCGGATTTGCGCGCTGCCATCGAGGCCTCCCTCCGGTTTCGATTAGATTCGAACATGTTCGAATTTATGTCAAGCTGCAGGTCGGTCGGTGCGTCCTTCGACAGGCTCAGGATGAGGAGGGATGGAGGATGGCATCCCCCAGGGGCCACAAAGAAACGTCCTCATCCTGGCCGACCCGTCCGACCGCTCTGCGGTCGGACCCGAAGGGTTCGATCGCGAAGCGATCGAACGGAGTCGGCCGTCGAAGGACGCAAGATGGCTTTGCAGCTAGCGTCGCAGCAGCGCCTTCAGGCGATAGACCAGCTCCAGCGCCTCGCGCGGCGTCAGCGCGTCGGGATCGATGGCAGCCAGCGCGGCGTCGAGGGCGGAAGGCTCGGTGCCGGCCGTCCCTTTCGGACGCGCGGCGCTGAACAGCGGCAGATCGTCGGCAAGCCGCGCCAGCGCGCCCTGCTGTTCGCCTTTCTCGAGCAGCGCCAGCACCTCTTCGGCGCGCGCCACCGCCGGCGGCGGCAATCCCGCGAGCTTGGCCACATGAATCCCGTAGGAGCGGTCGGCCGCCCCCGGCGCCACCTCGTGCAGGAAGACGACATCGCCCTGCCATTCCTTGACCCGCATGGTGTAGCAGGCGAGATGCGCGAGCTTCGCCGCCAGCGCCGTCAGCTCGTGATAGTGCGTCGCGAACAGCGCGCGGCAGCGATTGACCTCGTGCAGATGCTCGACCGCCGCCCAGGCGATCGAGAGCCCGTCGAAGGTAGCGGTGCCGCGCCCGATCTCGTCGAGGATGACGAGCGCGCGCTCGCCCGCCTGGTTCAGGATCGCCGCCGTCTCCACCATCTCCACCATGAAGGTGGAGCGGCCGCGGGCGAGATCGTCGGCGGCGCCGACGCGGCTGAAGAGACGATCGACGATGCCGATGCGGGCGCGCTCGGCCGGCACGTAGCATCCCGCCTGCGCCAGCACGGCGATGAGCGCGTTCTGGCGCAGGAATGTGCTTTTGCCCGCCATGTTGGGGCCGGTCAGCAGCCAGAGGCGCCGCCCCTCGGCAAGATCGCAATCATTGCCGACGAAGCTGCGGCCATGGCCCTGGCGCAGCGCCGCCTCGACCACCGGGTGGCGACCGCCGACGACGGAGAAGGCAAGGCTGTCATCGACCTCCGGCCGGCAATAGCGCTCGGCAACGGCGAGCTCGGCAACGGCGGCGGCGACATCGAGCGCAGCGAGCGCGCCCGCGGCGAGCGCGATCTCGCCCGCCCGGCCGGTCGCCAGGGCGACGAGTTCGTCGAAGAAGCCGAGCTCCAGCGCCAAGGCGCGGTCCGCGGCCGAGGCAATGCGGCTTTCGAGGTCGGCGAGCTCGACGGTGGAAAAGCGCATGGCGCTCGCCATGGTCTGGCGGTGGATGAAGCGGTCTTTCAGCTTCTCCGCATGCGTCGCCGTCACTTCGACGTAGTAGCCGAGCACGTTGTTGTGGCGGATTTTGAGCGAGGCGACACCGGTCTCGGCGGCATAGCGTGTCTGCAGCGCCGCGATGCGGCGCCGGCCTTCATCGCGCAGGCTGCGCAGCTCGTCGAGCTCCGGCGAGTAGCCGGCGGCAATGAAGCCACCGTCGCGCGCCGCAAGCGGCAGCTCGCCGGCGAGCGCTCGGGCAAGGTGGCCGACGAACTCGACGTGCTCGCCGAGATCGCTCTCCGCCTCGGCGAGAAGCGCGGGCTTTGCCGGCGCCGCCTCCAGCCGGTGGCGCAGCGATCGGGTCTCGGCGAGCGTGTCGCGGAGCGCCGCCAGGTCGCGCGGGCCGCCGCGACCCAGCGCCAGGCGCGCCAGCGCGCGCTCGACATCGGCGGTGCGCTTCAGCGTCTCGCGCAGCTCCTGCCGCAGCCGCTCCTCGGCGGCGAGGAAGCCCACGCCATCGAGGCGTCGGGCGATGGCGCGGGGATCGGTCAGCGGCGCCGCCAGATGGTCGGCAAGAAGGCGGGCGCCGGGACCGGTGACGGTGCGGTCGATCGTGGCGAGGAGACTGCCGCGGCGCTCGCCCGAGAAGGTCTGGGTGAGCTCGAGATTGCGCCGCGTCGCGGCGTCGATCTCCATCACCGCGCCTTGACCGAGCCGGCGGGGCGGCTGCAGCAGCGGCGCCTTGCCTTGCTGTGTCAGATTGACATAGTCGACGAGCGCGCCGCCGGCAGCGAGCTCGGCACGACCGAAGCCGCCGAAGCCGTCGAGTGCGCGAACGCCATAGAGCGCCTCGAGGCGCTTCCTGCCGTTCTCGCTGTCGAAGCGCGCATTGGCGAGCGGCGTCACGCGCCGCTTCCAGTCGCCGAGCAGCTCGACGAGTTCGGGGCGCTGCAAGAGCCGCTCCGGCGCCAGGATCTCGCCCGGGTCGAGCCGCGCCAGCGCCGCGCCGAGGCTCGCCGCCGTCGCCTCCTGCAGCGCGAAGGCGCCGGTCGAAAGCTCGAGCCAGGCGAGCGCCAGCGCGCCGCCGGCCTCGGCGAGCGCCGCGAGGTAATTACTGCGCCGGGCGTCGAGGAGATTCTCCTCGGTGATGGTGCCGGGCGTGACGATGCGCACCACGGCGCGGCGGATCGCCGCCTTGCTGCCGCGCTTTTTCGCCTCGGCCGGATCTTCCATCTGCTCGCAGACGGCGACGCGGAAGCCTTGGCGGATGAGCCGCGCCAAGTAGGTCTCGGCGGCGTGCACCGGGACGCCGCACATCGGAATGTCCTCGCCTTCGTGGCGGCCGCGCTTGGTCAGCTGAATGTCGAGCGCCGCCGCCGCCTTGACCGCATCCTCGAAGAACAGCTCGTAGAAATCGCCCATGCGATAGAACAGCAGGCAGTCGCCATGCTGCCGCTTCAGCTCCAGGTACTGCGCCATGGCCGGCGTCGCCACCGGAGGCTCCAGCGGCGCCGTTTCGGCGCCAGGGGCCCTATCGGGAGCGCGGCGCAGTGCGGTATCGTTCATGCGGAAGGGCGAAGCTGGGTGGCGCGGTCGCTGGGCCGAGCAACCTAGCATGGATGAGGAGCGACAGCACCATGGCCGAGACCCAGGACAAGCCGCCCTCGCGCGTGATTCGCGAGGCGGTCGCTTCCTTCGCCGACAAGCAGCAACTGCGCCGCGCGGTGGCGCTGCTGCTGGCCTCGGGCTTCAAGCCGGCCGACCTCTCCGTGCTGGGGACGCACGACTCGCTCGAAGTGGCCGGCGACGTGCCGGGCTATCGCGGCAAGCCGCGCAGTGCCCTGCTGGCCGGGCTCACCGACGAGGCCATCCTGATCGCGCCGCTGACCGTCGCCGGCTTTACTCTGCTGTCGAGCGGGTCGGTCGCGATCGCGCTCGCGGCGCTGGTCAGCGCCGGGCTCGGCGGCACGGCGGTCAAGGAGCTGCTCGACTACGTCGCCGCCAACCGCCACAGCAGCGCCTTCGCCGCCGCGCTCCACGCCGGCGCGGTGCTGCTGTGGGCCCGCGTCGACGATCCCGAGCTCGAGGCGACCGCGGTCAGGATCCTGGAGGAAGCCGGCGGGCAGAACGCGCATATGCATGCGCGGACGCTCCGGCCCAAGGACTGAGGCGTATCACTTCCCGGCGAGATCGGGGTTCCGCCCCTCCTCGCGCGCCGTCTCGCGCTGCTGCAGCGTCTCCGCGCCGGCATTGACGGCGGCCTTGCCGGCCGCCCAGAGATCGCTGGCGGCGTCGGCGACGCGGTGAACGCCGCGGTCGAACCAGGTGCCGATCTCGGCGAAGGTGCCGCCGGCGGGCGGCGCCTTGTCGGCATCTGCAGCGGCGGCCACCGCGGTAAGGCTCAGCAGGACCGTGACAGTGACGGCAAGCATGGGCAGACGGCGCATCGGGCTCCTCCTCAACCGGCGCTAACACCGGCGGCGGCCCAGAGGCGCAAACGGCAAAGCCCCGCCTTGCGGGCGGGGCTTTCCGGGGCGTCGGGCCTCAGCGGATGGCGAAACCGAGATTGAGCGACGGCGCCGGGTACATGGGCGCCGGGGCGTAGCTGTAGCCGTAGCCGGGCGGGTAGCCGTAGCCGTAGGTGTAGACCCGGCCGCGATCGCGCCAGTCATGGCCGCGCCAGGCATGGTCGTAGCGCCCGGTGTCGCGGTGCCAGCCATCGGCGAAGGCCGGAGCGATGGCGCCGCCGCCGAGGACAGCGGCGGTGGCGGCGGCAATGAGGCCGGCACGCAGCGTGTGACGGAGGGTGATGGGGGTCTTCATGGTGCCTCTCCTTTCCATTGAGGCTGGGGAAATCTGTCAGATAGTAAGCATGCTTATTATCTCCCATCCCCGAGCGGCGGATTACAAAGAGGTCATGCGGGAAGGCGATGGTGCGGCGCGATTGTTCTTGAAATGTTCCATGCGCTCCCCTAGACTCTGCGCCCTGACCGCGAGGGGAATGGCGATGAACAGCTTCGAGAAGGTCGATGAATTCCTGGTGGCGAACTTCCGCCGGCATCTCGAGGACGTGCTGTGCGACGGCTGCCTTATCGGCCGTCTCAGCGTTCAGTTCGGCGAGCGCGCGCGCATCATGCCGCGGCTGCTGCGCTCGACGCGCGAGGCCGATGGCGGCCTTGCCAACGCCTATGAAGGCATCCTGGTCCTTGACGGCATCTGGTACCGCTTCGCCTGCCAGGTCTTCGTCGACGAGGGCGGCCAGCGTTTCCTCAGCGACGTCAGCGCTTTCGACGCGGTCGAATGGCACGCCGCGGTGAAGATCCCGGCGTAAAGTCGGCGGGACGCGCTATCCCAGCGCCGCGGCGCGCCCCCTGATCTGCTAAGCTTCCGCCCAAACTCGCCGATTCGAGGGAGGAGGCCATGAAGATCAGCAGCATCCGCAGCGCCGTCATCGAGCTGCCGGCGGACGAGCCGCTCGCCGGCGCTGTCGAGAACCCTTCCGGCAAGCGGCCCTTCGTCGTGCTGGAGATCGGCACGGATGCCGGCATCGAGGGGATCGGCGTCACCTTCTTCGGCGGCGCGCTCACCGGCGCCTTGCAAAGCGCGGCCGAGACCCTAGGCGCACGGCTCATCGGCGAAGACCCGCTCCGGCCCGAGCAGGCGGCGGCGCTGCTGCGCGACTTCGCCGGCCACGGCGCCGCAGCCGGGCTGTTCACGCTCGCGCTCTCGGCGATCGACATGGCGCTCTGGGACATCAAGGGGAAGGCGCTGGGCCAGCCGCTCTGGCGCCTCTTGGGCGGCGCCCGCGAGCGCGTGCCCACTTATGCCAGCGGCGCGCTGATGCGCGGGCTCACCACCGACCAGGCGGCCGCCTCGGCGCGCCGGCTCGCCGAGAAGGGCTTCCGCCAGGTGAAGATGCAGCTGGCGCTCCCCGGCGAGACCTCGCCGCAGCGCGAGGTCGAGCGCGCCCGCGTGATCCGCGAGAACCTGCCAGCCGAGGTGGCGCTGATGGTCGACATCAATCAGCGCTGGCGCGTCGAGCAGGCGATCGATATCGGCCGGCGGCTCGAGGAGCTCGGCTTGTTCTGGCTCGAGGACGTGACCCATGCCGAGGACTTCCCCGGGCTGGCGCGGGTCGCCGCCGCGCTCTCGACGCCGGTCACCGGCGGCGAGTATCTCTGGGGCATCGCGCCCTTCCGTCACATGCTCGAGGCGCGCTCGGTCGATATCGTGATGATCGACCTGGTGCGCGTCGGCGGCATCACGCAATGGCTCAAGGTCGCCGGCATGGCCGAAGCCTTCAACCTGCCCGTGGTGAGCCATCTCATCCCGGAGGTGCATGTGCATCTCATCGGCGCCATCCCGAACGGCCTCACCGTCGAGTACATGCCGTGGCTCATGCGCATGTTCGAGGAGGTGCCGTTGCCCGAGAAGGGCGAGCTCGTGCTGCCGGCGAAACCCGGCCTCGGCCTCGCCTTCGAGCGCTCGGTGCGCGACCGCCTGCGCGCCCCCCTGAGGCCCGCGCTTTGACGGGCTCCGCCGCTCTCCTCTAGACTTCACCGTCACACGAAGAAAATCGGAGAATCCTCGAGATTCCCCGAGCGAGGAGGAGTCGCCTTGTCGTCTCAGGAGAAGCCGGAAGTCCGCGTCACCGAGGAAGAGGCCCTGCACTTCCACAGCAAGGGCAGTCCCGGCAAGCTCGAGATCGCGCCGACCAAACCGTTGACGACGCAGCACGATCTGTCGCTCGCCTATTCGCCAGGCGTTGCCTATCCGTGCTTGCGCATCGCGCGCGACCCGGCCGAAGCCTATGACTACACCGCCAAAGGCAATCTTGTCGCGGTGATCTCGAACGGCACGGCAGTGCTCGGCCTCGGCGACCTCGGCGCGCTCGCGGCCAAGCCGGTCATGGAAGGAAAGGCGGTGCTGTTCAAGCGGTTCGCCGGCATCGATGGCGTCGATCTCGAGATCGCCACCAAGGACGTCGACGAATTCGTCAACTGCGTGCGCTATCTCCATCCCGCCTTCGGCGGCATCAATCTCGAGGACATCAAGGCCCCGGAATGCTTCGTCATCGAGCAGCGCCTGCGCGAGCTCCTCGACATTCCGGTGTTCCACGACGACCAGCACGGCACCGCCATCATCGCCACCGCGGCGCTGCTCAACGCCCTCGATCTCACCGGCCGCAACCTTAAGGACGTCAAGATGGTGGTCAACGGCGCCGGCGCCGCCTCGATCGCCTGCGTCGAGCTGCTGAAGTCGATGGGGCTCCGTCACGACAACGTCATTCTCTGCGACACCAAGGGCGTCGTCTATCAAGGCCGCAGCGAGGGCATGAACCAGTGGAAATCGGCGCATGCGGTCAACACCAAGCGCCGCACGCTGGCCGAGGCGATGGAGGGCGCCGACGTCTTCTTCGGCCTTTCGGTCAAGGGCGCGGTGACACAGGCGATGGTGAAGGCAATGGCGCCGCGGCCGATGATCGCCGCGATGGCCAACCCCGATCCCGAGATCACGCCCGAGGATGTGCGCCAGGTGCGCTCGGACGCCATCATCTGCACCGGCCGCTCGGACTACCCGAACCAGATCAACAACGTGCTGGGCTTCCCCTATATCTTCCGCGGCGCCCTCGACGTGCGCGCCTCGACCATCAACGACGCGATGAAGATCGCCGCGGCGCATGCGCTGGCGAAGCTCGCCCGCGAGGATGTGCCCGATGAAGTGGCCGCCGCCTATGCCGGGCAGCGGCTGCAATACGGCCCCGATTACATCGTCCCGACGCCGTTCGATCCGCGCCTCATCTGGGCGGTGCCCTCGGCCGTCGCCAAGGCGGCGATGGATTCGGGCGTGGCGCGCCGGCCGATCGCCCAGATGGAGGCCTACAAGGCGAGCCTCAGAACCCGGCTCGACCCGACGGCCGCCAGCCTGCAGCGCGCGCTCGACCAGGTGCGCGCCAACCCGAAGCGGGTCGTCTTCGCCGAGGGCGAGGAGGAGAAGACCATCCGCGCCGCCCTCTCCTTCCACGACAACGGCTACGGCACGCCGGTCCTGATCGGCCGCGAGGAGCGCATTCGCGAGACCATGCGGCGCATGGGCCTCTCGGCCACCGGCGATCTCGAGATGCACAATGCGCGGCTGTCGCACGCCAACAAGACCTATACCGATTTCCTCTACGCCCGGCTTCAGCGCCACGGCGCGCTCTATCGCGACTGCCAGCGCATGGTCAATCAGGACCGCAACATCTTCGCCGCCTGCATGGTCGCTTGCGGCGACGCCGACGCCATGGTGACCGGCGCCACGCGCAACTACTTCACCGCCTTCGAGGAGGTGATGCGCGTGCTCGGCCCCAAGGACGACAGCAAGGTCTTCGGCTATGCGCTGCTGCTCTCGCGCGGCCGTTCGGTGCTGGTCGCCGACACCACCGCCCATGCTCGTCCCGATGCGGCGCAGCTCGCCGACATTGCCATCCAGTCGGCGCGGCGCGCGCGGCAGATGATGGGCCAGGAGCCGCGCGTCGCCTTCATCTCGTATTCGACCTTCGGCAATCCGCTGCACCATGTCGATGAGCGCATGCGCGGCGCCGTCGCCATCCTCGACAGCCGCGCCGTCGACTTCGAATACGACGGCGAGATGAGCGTCGAAGTGGCGCTGAACGCCACGCTGATGCGCGAGCGCTATCCCTTCTGCCGCCTCACCGGGCCGGCCAATGTGCTGATCATGCCCGGGCTCAATTCCGCCAACATCGCGCCGCAGCTGCTCGAGGAGATGGGCGGCGGCAAGCGTGTCGGCCCGCTGCTGATGGGGCTCGACAAGCCGGCGCAGATCTTCGATCTCGGCGCCACCGTCTCCGACATGGTGAACCTCGCCGCGCTCGCCGCGCACGAAGCGATCGAGTAGTCGTCGCCGGCGCGCCGCGCTCGGCCCGCGGCGTTGGCCCCTGCCCGGCGGGCGCGAGAGCCATGTCACGCCGGTCGGCCGACGCCCTGGGGCGCAAAAGTGTCAATTCCGCAAGGGAAACTGCCGCGTGGAGCGAGCCGGCAGGCGGTGGCGTTTGCACCGGGAAAGGTGAATTCGGGCAGGCGTCCCATGCGCGTCTTCGTGCTGCTGATGGTGCTGGTCGTCTCCGGTTGCGGTGTCGTGGCGGCGCCGTGCCGCGTCGGCTCGGCCGCGCTCGACATGGTGCCGCTCGTCGGCCATGCCGCGGCTACGCCGACCGACGCTTGCGCCGACGCTATTGATCCGAAATAGCGGAAACTCTCAGCGGGTACGCCGCCGAACTTTCACCGCCGCTGCCGCGTAACGAGCGAAGCCGTTGCCGCGGCAAGCTTCTCGCGCCTTGACGCCCGCTCGCCGCGACACCTTTGATCGACGCTCTGGCAGAGACGGCGGCTCTGCGCCAAGATCGCCCCGCTGGAAGGGGCGGGGCGGATTTGTCATGACTCCGATTGCGCGGTGGATCCTCGGCGCGCTGGCCGTGGCGGCGCCGAGCGTCGTCGCCTTCGCGAGCTTCGCCGCCACGGGCGACATTCCCTGGCGCGCGGCGCTGATTGCCACGCTCTCGGTCTTTCTCGCCGTTCTCCTGCTGTTGCGCTCGCTGGTCATGGGCGTCGCCGCGGTGCAGGTGGCGGTCGACCGCCTCGCCGCGGGCGAAGGGGCGCCACCCGAGGTCGACACCCTGTCGCCCTCGGTGCGCGAGCTGTGGCTCGCCGTCGGCCGCTGGGCGCGCGCCTCGCGCCAGAAGCTCGCCGCGCGCGAGGCCGAGCTCGGCGCCAACCAGGCGGTGCTGGCGGCCTTGCCCGATCCGCTGATCCTGCTCGACGAGCGGCGGCGCATCTTCCGCGCCAATGTCGCGGCAAACGAGCTGTTGGGCATGCGCCTTATCGAGCGCGACCTCGCCGTGGCGCTGCGCCATCCTGCCGTCCTCTCCGCCGCCGACGCGGTGCTCCATGGCGAGGCGGCGCGGATCGTCGAGTTCGACATGACCTCGCCGATCGAGCGCCATCTCTCGGCGCGCTTTGCCGCGCTGCAGCCCCATACCAGCGAGGGCGCCGCGGCGCTGCTGACCCTGCACGATCTCACCGCGGCCAAGCGCAGCGAGCGGCTGCGCGCCGATTTCGTCGCCAATGCCAGCCACGAGCTGCGCACGCCGCTCGCCTCGCTCATCGGCTTCATCGAGACGCTGCGCGGCCCCGCGCATGACGACGCCGCGGCGCGCGACCATTTCCTCGGCATCATGGCCGAGCAGTCGCAGCGGATGAAGCGCCTGGTCGACGATCTCCTGTCGCTGTCGCGGATCGAGATGAACGAGCACCGCCCGCCGACCGAGCGCGTCGATCTCGAGCGGGTGCTGCGCACGGTCGCCGACCTGCTCGATCAACGCTCCATGGCGCGCGACATGCGCATCACCCTCGAGTTGCCCGCCGCTCCGGTCGAGGTCCAGGGCGATCCGGACGAACTCGCTCAGGTGTTCCAGAACCTGCTCGATAACGCCATCAAGTACGGACGCCCGGGTACCCCGATCGAGGTGAGCGCAAGGCCCTCGCCCCGCTTCCTGCCGGGCGCACGGCCGGGGGACCGGCCGGCAGTGGTCGCCGTCGCCGTGCGCGACCACGGCGACGGCATCCCGCGCGAGCACCTGCCACGGCTGACCGAACGGTTCTACCGGGTAGATGCCGCGCGTTCCCGCGAGCTGGGCGGCACTGGTCTTGGCCTCGCCATCGTCAAACATATCGTCAACCGCCATCGCGGCGCCCTTGACATCGAAAGCGAGCTCGGCCACGGCTCGATCTTCACCGTGCATCTGCCGCAGGCGCCGGGCTGATGCGCCGCCACAGAGCGGAAATGGAGTAGCGGCGGGCGGGCGCTCGCCGATTGCGGGTTCCGCTCGAGAGAACGTTGCCCCCGCAGCCAGATTCGGCCAATCGCACGCCGTAAACGGAAATGTCATAAAACCGCAACCAAAATGCCGTACCAACGCAACGAACTGGCTGTAGCCAAGGGGACAAGAAGCCGGATTGCACCCCTTGGCCGGGCCATCGCCTTCGGTACCGCATCAGGAGAGAGTTCCCGTGCCGGCAGCCAGCAAGATGACGCGTCCGCCTGCCGGCGTCGCTTGTCGCGGACGGGCGAGGGTCGGCAGGACGCGTGATGCCGGGATCAAGTCTTTTGTCCTCTTTGCCTTGCGAGTGATGTCATGGCCACTACCCTGACCGTCGCCACGCGCCGGCGGGGCGACCGCCAAAATGTGCAGGACGCCCTTTTCCGCGGCATGACGCGCGCCTTCGCCATCGGCGTGCTCGTGCTGCTGGGCGGAATCGTCGTCTCGCTCGCCGCCGGCGCTGCGCCCGCGTTCCGCGCGTTCGGCTGGGGCTTCCTCGTGAGCGATGCGTGGAACCCGGTAAAGGACAATTTCGGCGCGCTGCCCGCCATCTATGGCACGCTCGCCACCTCGGTCATCGCCATGCTGATCAGCATTCCGCTGGGGATCGGGATCGCCGTCTTCCTCACCGAGCTCTGCCCGCCGGCGCTGCGCCGCCCGATCGGCACGCTGGTCGAGCTGCTGGCGGCGATCCCCAGCATCATCTACGGCATCTGGGGGCTGTTCGTGCTCGCTCCCTTCCTGCAGCTCACGGTGCAGCCTTTCCTGGTGGACACGCTGGGCGAGCTGCCGATCATCGGCCAGCTGTTCGGCGGACCTCCGCTGGGGCTCGGGATTCTGACAGCCGGGATCATTCTCGGCGTCATGGTTCTCCCTTTCATTGCCGCGGTGACGCGCGACGTCTTTGTCACCGTCCCGCCGATGCTGCGCGAGAGCGCCTATGGCGTCGGCGCCACCACCCGGGAGGTGGTGAGCCACATCGTCCTGCCCTTTACCCGCACCGGCGTCATCGGCGCCATCATGCTCGCGCTGGGCCGCGCGCTCGGCGAGACCATGGCGGTCACCTTCGTCATCGGCAACGCGCATCACATCCGGGTGTCGCTGCTGGCGCCAGGCACGACCATCTCGGCGACGCTCGCCAACGAGTTCAGTGAGGCGGTGGGGCAGCTCTACACCTCGTCGCTTTTCGCTCTGGGCGCGATCCTCTTCGTCATCACCTTCATCGTGCTGGCGATCGCCAAGCTGCTGCTGATGCGGCTCGAGCAGCAGGGAGCGAAGTGATGGTCAGCGCGCTCTACGCCCGCCGCCGCGCGGTCAACGGGCTCTATCTCACGCTATCGATCGCGGCGACGGCGCTGGGCCTGCTCGTGCTTTTCCTCATCCTCTACACGCTGATCGCGAAGGGCCTGGCCGCGGTGAGCGCCGGGTTCTTCACCGAGATGACGCCGCCCCCAGGGGCCCGCGGCGGGCTCGCCAACGCCATCTTCGGCAGCGTCATGATGACGGCGGTGGCGACCCTGGTCGGAACGCCGGTGGGCGTTCTCACCGGCACTTACCTCGCCGAGTTCGGCGCCGGGAGCCGCATTGCCCCGGTCGTTCGCTTCGTCAACGACATCCTGCTGAGCGCGCCCTCGATCATCATCGGCCTCTTCGTCTACGAGCTGATGGTGGTGCCGATGGGAAACTTCTCCGCCTGGGCCGGCTCGGCGGCGCTCGCCATCCTCGTCGTCCCGGTGGTCGTGCGCACGACGGAGGACATGCTGCGCCTGGTGCCCGGCAGCCTCCGCGAGGCGGCGATCGCGCTCGGCACGCCGCAATGGAAGGTCATCGTCGTGGTGATCTACCGCGCCGCCGTGCAGGGCATGCTGACCGGCGTCATGCTGGCGGTGGCGCGCATCGCGGGAGAGACGGCGCCGCTGCTCTTCACCGCGCTCAACAACCAGTTCTGGTCGGTGAACATGGACGCACCGATGGCCAATCTCCCGGTGGTGATCTTCCAGTTCGCGCTCAGCCCCTATGCCGATTGGCAGGTGCTCGCCTGGGGCGGCGCGCTGCTGATCACCGTTGCCATCCTGGTGCTCAACATCCTCGCCCGCTTCCTCGCCAGCTGGAGCAATCGCACGCCATGACCGCAGACATCTCCGTCTCCGCCGAGGCGACGCGCGTCCCGACGCTCGGCCGCCCCGTCGTACGGCCGCAGGAACCCGCTGTGGTGGCGCAGACCTCGCCCAAGGTCGTCATCAAGGACGTGCGTTTCTACTACAAGGGCTACGAGGCGCTGAAGGGGATCAACCTGGCGCTGCAGGACAAGCGCGTCACCGCCTTCATCGGGCCGTCGGGCTGCGGCAAATCGACCCTGCTGCGCGTGCTCAACCGGATCTACGAGCTCTATCCCGGCCAGCGCGCCACCGGCGAGGTGCTGGTGGACGGCCGCAACATTCTCGATGCGGGCCAGGACCTCAACCTGCTGCGCGCCAAGGTCGGCATGGTGTTCCAGAAGCCGACCCCCTTCCCGATGTCGATCTACGACAACATCGCCTTCGGCATCCGCCTCTACGAGAGGCTGTCGGCGAGCGATCTCGACGAGCGGGTCGAGTCGTCGCTTCGCCGCGCCGCGCTCTGGGACGAGGTCAAGGACAAGCTGCGCCAGAGCGGCCTCTCGCTCTCGGGCGGACAGCAGCAGCGCCTCTGCATTGCCCGCGCCATCGCGGTGAAGCCGGAGGTGCTGCTGCTCGACGAGCCGGCCTCGGCCTTGGATCCGATCTCGACCCAGCGCATCGAGGAGCTGATCGCCGAACTGAAGTCGGACTACTGCATCGCCATCGTCACCCACAACATGCAGCAGGCGGCGCGGAGTTCCGACTACACCGCCTTCATGTATCTCGGCGAGCTGGTCGAGTTCGGCGAGACCGAAGCAATCTTCACGCATCCCCGCGAGCGGCGCACCGAGGATTACATCACCGGGCGCTTCGGCTGATCAGGGCGAGTGGCGACATGGCCTCAGAGCACATCATCAAAAGCTACGACGAAGAGCTCCAGCGGCTCGACAACACGATCACCCAGATGGGCGGGCTCGCCGAGAGCCAGCTCGGCGCGGCGATCGAGGCGGTGGTGAAGCGCGACAGCGATGTCGCCACCCAGGTGATCGAGGGCGACGTCCAGGTCGACAATCTCGAGCGCGAGATCGAGAGCCTGGTGGTGCGGCTCCTGGCGCTGCGCCAGCCGATGGCGCGCGACCTCCGGCAGAGCATCGCCGCGCTCAAGATCGCCAGCGACCTCGAGCGGATCGGCGACTACGCCGCCAACGTCGCCAAGCGCTCGATCGCCCTCAACCAGACGCCGCCGGTGCGCCCGGTCTATGCCGTGCCGCGCATGGGCCGGCTGTGCCAGGCGATGATCAAGGACATCCTCGACGCCTATGTCGAGCGCGACGCCGACAAGGCGCTCGCCGTCTGGCTGCGCGACGAAGAGCTGGACGAGATGTACACCAGCCTCTTCCGCGAGCTCCTCACCTACATGATCGAGGACCCGCGCAACATCACCGCCTGCACGCACCTGCTGTTCATCGCCAAGAACCTGGAGCGCGTCGGCGACCACACCACCAACATCGCCGAGACGCTTTACTTCCTCGTGCACGGCACGCCGCTCGCCCAGGCCCGGCCCAAGGGCGACCGCTCCAGCCTCGCCATCGTGCGCGGCGGCCCGTCGCGCATCGTCGAAGGCGACGACGAGGAGGAGAACCATTGATGCGGCCTCTGGTCCTGGTGGTCGAGGACGAGCCGGCGCTCGTCACGCTGCTGCGCTACAACCTTGAGCGCGAAGGCTTCGCCGTCAACGAGGCGCATGACGGCGAAGAGGCGCTGTTGCAGCTGCGCGAGAGCAAGCCCGACGCGGTGCTGCTCGACTGGATGCTGCCGCGCATCTCCGGCCTCGAGATCTGCCGCCAGATCCGCCGCGCGCCGGCCTGGCGCGACCTGCCGGTGATCATGCTCACCGCCCGCGGCGAGGAAGGCGACCGGGTGCGCGGCCTCGACAGCGGCGCCGACGACTACGTGGTGAAGCCCTTCTCGCCGGGAGAGCTGATCGCGCGGCTGCGCGCCGTCATCCGCCGGGTGCGCCCGGTGACGACGGCGGAGACGCTGCGCTTCGGCGACATCGTCATGGACCTTTCCGCCCATCGCGTGTCGCGCGCCAACACGCCGGTGCATCTGGGGCCCACCGAGTTCCGCCTGCTCCGCTTCTTCCTCGAACGTCCGGGCCGCGTGTTCTCGCGCGAGCAGCTGCTCGACGGCGTCTGGGGCCGCGAGGCCGAGGTCGAGCTGCGCACCGTCGACGTGCATATCCGCCGCCTGCGCAAGGCGCTCAACGACAGCGGCCGCAGCGACGTGATCCGCACCGTGCGCGCCGCCGGCTACGCGCTCGACGCAGGCGAGGGCTGAGCCCCGAACGGCTTGCCGGGCCGGACCGCGACGGCTAGCTTCGGCGCTCGATGGAGGCTGGCGCGACACGCATCAAGGTGCCGGTGGCCGCCGCGGTCGCCGCCGCTTGGCGCGCGGTGCTCGGCCGGCCCGGTCTTGTGCTCGAGCTTGGTTGGCTGTCGCTGCTGCTGCTGATGGCGGCCCTTCTGCTGCCCGAGCTCGCCTTGCGCTATCTCGCCCCGACGGGACTCGGGGCGATGCCCCGGGGAGGCTTTGTCCCCGCCGAATCGATTTTCGCCGAGGCAGTCTCGCTGCTGGCCCTCAGCGCCTTCGCCGTGCGCTGGTACCGGCAGATGCTGACCGGCAGCGGCCGCCTCGCGCCACGCCTCTTCGCCGGCGCCTGGCTCCGCTTCATCCTCTACTCGCTCGCCTTCTACGCCGCCGGGATCGGCTTCGCCGCGGCGGTATGGTATTCGGGGATTGCCGAGCCGGACGCCCCTGCTGCGCTCGCCGGCGGCGGAAACGTCGCGGCGGCGGCCGTCGCCGCGGCGCTGCTTCTCGGCATGGCGCGGGTGTCGCTGCTGTTCCCCGCCGCCGCCCTCGGCGCGCCGCTCGCCCTCGGCGCGGCATGGCGGGCGATGCGCGGCAATGCCTGGCGCCTCCTGCTCGTCAGCGTCGCCGCCGCGCTGCCGGTGATGCTCGCCGAGGTCGTCCTGATCGGCCCGCTGCTGGCGGCGGCGCATCTCGGCCCGAACGAGGTGGTGGCGCCCGACCCGCCGCTCGGCTTCGTGCTGCTGAGCGGCGTCATCGAGGCCGTGATACGCCTCCTCCTGACCGCGCTCGGCGCCTCGGTGCTGTCGGATTTCTATCGCCGCATCGTGCTCCAGCGAAAGGAGGCTCTGAGATGACCCTGACCGTCGCCATCATCGCGCCGGGCGAGATGGGAAGCGCCGTCGGCCGGCGCCTCCGCGAGCACGGCGTGCGCGTCATCACCGAGCTTTCCGGGCGCAGCCGCGCCAGCGCCGAGCGCGCCGAGCGCGCCGGCTTCATCGTCGTGGAGGGCCAAGCGCGACTGGTGTCGGAGGCGCAGATCATCCTGTCGATCGTGCCTCCGGGCGAGGCGGCGGCGGTGGCGGAGCGCTTCGTGCCCGCGCTGGCCGACGCGCGCGAAAAGCCGGTCTATGTCGACTGCAATGCAGTCTCGCCCGAAACCGCCGAGCGCATCGGCGCGATCCTGGCGCGCGCCCAATGCCGCTATGTCGATGCCGGTATCATCGGCCCGCCGCCTTCGGCCGGCGCGCGCACGGTCTTCTATGCGTCGGGCGCGGCCGCGCCGGAGCTGGCGCCCTTGACGCCGCTCGGCGTGGAGGTGCGCGTGCTGGCGGCGCCGATCGGTGCCGCCTCGGCGCTCAAAATGTCCTATGCCGGACTGACCAAGGGTATCACGGCGCTGGGCGCGGCGATGGCGCTGGGCGCGGCGCGCGGCGGCACGACCGAGGCGCTGATCCGCGAACTCAAGGAGAGCCAGCCCGGGCTTCTGCCCTATCTGGCGCGGCTGCCGACGATGTTCCCCAAGGCCTATCGCTGGGTCGCCGAGATGGAGGAAATTGCCGCCTTCCTCGATGGCGATGCGGCGGCGCAGCAGATCTATGAGGGCGCGGCGCGGCTCTATGAGCGGCTCGCCGAGGGCGCGGCCGAGCCCGAAAAGGGCGAGCTCGGCGCCATCGCCGCCTTTGCGCGGCAAGCCAAGCGCGATTAGCCGTCGAGCGGGCGCACCGGCGAGGCGAGGGGCTTCGTCACGCGCACCAGCTCCGAGTCCTCGGGATGGGCGGCGAGCGCGAAGCCGAGGCTCCTCGCCAGCTTCAGCATCGGCTCGTTCTCGCGCAGCGCGTCGCCGAAAATCTCGCCGATGCCGCGGCGGCGGGCGATGTCGATGATGCGCGTCATCAGGAGATGGCCCAGTCCCCTCCCCTTCCAGTCGCTGCGCAGCGCTATGGCGAACTCGGCGCGGCGATTGTCGGGATCGGCGGCAAAGCGCGCGACGCCCAGCGTCGCGCCATCCTCGGCGCGCCGCGCCACCAGCGCCATCTCGCGGTCGTAATCGATCTGCGACAGCCGCGCCGCGAGCGCATGCGAAAGCCCCTTCATCGGCGTGAAGAAGCGGAGGCGAAGATCCTCGGGATTCATGTGCTGCGCGAGATCCTGGAGGCTCGTCTCGTCCTCGGGCCGCACCGGCCGGAGCAGCAGCGCCGTGCCGCCGAGCTCGGCGCCGCTCTCCAGCTCGCGCGGATAGGGCGAGATCGCGAGGCGCGCCGCGCCCGGCCGCGCCGGCGGCGCCACCTGGATGCGGGCATCGACGGCGACCACGCCTTCGGCATGCGCCAGCAACGGGTTGATGTCGAGCTCGCGTATCTCGGGATGATCGGTCGCAAGCTGCGCCACGCGGATCAGCACGTGCGCGATCGCCGCGAGGTCGGCGGCAGGCTCGCCGCGATAGCCCTGCAGCAGGCGGAAAACGCGCGTCCGCGCCATTTGCGCGCGGGCAAGCGCGTCATTGAGCGGCGGCAGCTCGAGCGTCGTATCGCGCAGCAGCTCGACCGCGACGCCGCCTTCGCCGAACATCACCGCCGGCCCGAAGAGGGCGTCGTCGATGAGGCCGACGATGAGCTCGCGCGCGCCGCGGCGCTGGACCATGGCCTGGAGGTGGAAACCCTCGAGCCGCGCCGCAGGCTCGGCCGCCCCGATCCGCGCCAGCATCGCCGCCGCTTCGTCGCGGACGCGCTCGGGGGTGCCGAGATTGAGCACGACGCCGCCGATCTCGCTTTTGCGGGCAATGTCGGGCGAGCGGATCTTGAGCGCGACAGGAAAGCCGATTTCGCTTGCGGCGGCGGCGGCTTCCGCGGGACCGGCGGCGAAGCGGCTGGCCGGCAGCGGAATGCCATAGGCGCCGAGAACGGCAACCACGTCTTCGGCGGCGAGCCAGGCGGGACCGGCGGCGAGCGCGGGCTCGATCGCCGCGCGCACCGCAGCGACGTCGGGCTCGAAAGGATCGGGCCGCGCCGCCGGGGTCTCCATCAGCAGCTCCTGATTGCGGCGATGGCGCACGCGATGCATGAAGCCGCGCACGGCGGCGTCGGGCGTCTCGTATGTCGCGATGCGCGCTTCGGCGAGCCGGCGGCGCGCCGATGTGGCGACGCGCTCGCCGAGCCACGCCGTCAGGAGATTGCGGCCGAAGAGGCTCGATGACGGCGCCGCGGCCCAGGTGTCGATGACCGCGCGCGCCGCCTCGCTCGGCCGCGCCAGCGCGGTCGGCGCGTTGAGCACCAGGATAGCGTCGACCTCCTGGTCCTCGAGCAAGACAGAGAGCGCCGCAGCGTAGCGCGCGCCCTGCGCATCGCCGATGAGATCGACGGGATTGCCGCGGCTCCAGCGGCGCGGCAGCACCTCATCGAGCCGGGCAATCGTCGCCGGCGAGAGCGTCGCGAGCCGCCCGCCCTGGGCAAGCAACGCATCCGCGGCGAGCACGCCGGGGCCGCCGCCGTTGGTGAGGATGGCAAGGCGATCGCCGTGCTGCGTGCGGGTCAGCGCCAGCGTCTCCACCGCCTCGAAGAGCTCGGTCATGCTGTCGACGCGCAGCATGCCGGCCCGGCGGAACGCCGCGTCATAGACCTCGAAAGAGCCGATCGGCGCCCCGGCATGCGAGCGTGCGGCGCGCGCACCCTCGGCAAAGCGCCCGGCCTTCACCGCCAGCACCGGCTTGCTGCGCGCCGCGGCGCGAGCGGCCGACATGAATTTCCGCGCATCGGTCACCGCCTCGACGTAGAGCAGGATGGCGCGCGTGTCGGGATCGGCGGCGAGATAGTCGAGCGTGTCGCCGAAATCGACATCGGCCATGCCGCCGAGCGCGATGACATGCGAAAACCCGATGCGCCGCGGCGCCGCCCAGTCGAGCACGGCCGCGATCACCGCGCCGGACTGGCTGACGAAGGCAAGATCGCCCGAAAGCGGCGCAATCGGCGAGACGCTCGCATCGAGGCCGATGCCCGGAACCATCAGCCCGACGCCGTTGGGCCCGAGGAGCCGCAGCAGCCACGGCGCAGCGGCGGCGAGCGCCGCCCGCTCCAGCCTCCTTCCCTCGGCGTCGAGCTCGGCGAAGCCGGGGCTCAGCACCACCGCGGCCTTGGTGCCGCGTTCGCCGAGCTCGGCGACAAGTCCGGGCAAGGTTTCGGGCGGGGTGACGATGACGGCGAGATCCGGCGCTGCCGGCAGGCTCGCGACGTCGGCATGGCAGGGCAGCCCGTCGAGCGCAGGGTCATGCGGATCGACGAGGAAGAGATCGCCCTTAAATCCGCCGCGGCGCAGATTGCGGAGCGCGACCGCGCCGGCCGCACCCGACCGCAAGGTGGCGCCGATCAGCGCGACCGAGCGTGGACGGAACAGCTTGCGGAGGTTGCGGACGGACATGCGTCATCCCAGCACCGCCGAAACTCGCCATTGTCGCCGCGCCTTGATCGAGCGCAAGGCCAAGCCGAGGACCGGGATCAAAACCGTTGCGGCGGGCGGTAGATCGGAGCCTGCTCGACCGGCGCCGGGGACGGCGCGCTGCCGCCATCATCACCGCCGAAAATGCGGTGGATAAGGCCGCTGAGCCAGCCTTGCGCGCTGCTGCGGGCGGCGGCGACCTGGGTCCCGAAGCTTTCCGGCGCCGTCGGCAGCGGCCGGACCGGCATACCCGCCGTCGCCTGCACCATGAAGGTATGCCACGTCTTCGCCGGCAGGCTGCCGCCGGCGACATGGTTCATCGGCGCATTGTCGTCATTGCCGAACCAGACGCCGGTGACAAGGTCGGCGGTGAAGCCGACGAACCAGGCGTCGCGGAAATCCTGAGTCGTGCCGGTCTTGCCTGCCGCCGGGCGATCGAGCTGGGCGGCGCGGCCGGTGCCATGCGTGATGACGCCGACCAGCATCTGATCGAGCTCGCCCGCCATCGCCGGGTCGATCACCCGCGCACCGCCATCGCCCTGGCGGCGGTAGAGCAGATGGCCGGCGCTGTCGCGGATCTCGACGATCCCATAGGGAAGTGCGGCGCGGCCGCCGCTGGCAAAGGCGCAATAGGCGCCGGTGAGATCGAGCAGGGTCACGTCGGACGTGCCGAGCGCGAGGCTCGCATCGTGCCCCAGATCGCTGGTGATGCCGAGACGATGGGCCGTGGCGATGACGTTGTCGATGCCGGCGCGCTCCAGAACCTGTGCGGCGACGGTGTTGATGCTGTCGGCCAGCGCTTCGGCGGCTGTCACTTCGCCGCGATAGTGGTTCTCGTAGTCGTGCGGGGTCCAGTTGCCGATGCGGATCGGCCGATCCTCGAAGCGGTCCTCGGGTGACATGCCATGCTCGAGCGCCGCGAGATAGACGAAAGGCTTGAACGCCGAGCCGGGCTGGCGCAGTCCCTGAGTGGCGCGGTTGAACTGGCTTTCGGCGTAGTCGCGACCGCCGACCATGGCGCGCACCGCGCCGTCGGGCGACATGGCGACCAGCGCGCTTTGCGTCACCCGGTCCTTGCCGCCGTCCTTGTCGAGCGAGGCATCAACCGCCGCCTCTGCCTCCGCCTGCATCCTGGGGTCGAGGGTCGTGCGGACGACGAGGTCGCGCCCTTGGGCCGCGACGTAATCGCCGGTGAGCTCATAGACCCAATCGGCGAAATAGTGATTGCCGGGGCGGACGCGGCCGGCGAGCGCGAGCTGCGCCCGCTCTTTCTCAGCGGCGGCAGACTGCGCCGGGGTGATGTAGCCGGCATCGACCATGTTGGCGAGCACCTGGTCGGTGCGCTTGGCCGCCTCGTCGGGGTCGCGCGCCGGGCTGAAGCGGGTCGGCGCCTTGAGCAGGCCGGCGATCGCCGCCGCCTCGTAGAGCGAGACCTGGCGCGCCGACTTGTCGAAATAGCGATGCGCGGCGGCGTCGACGCCATAGGTGCCGGCGCCGAGATAGACCCGGTT
The DNA here is from genome assembly GCA_035642295.1 of Allostellaceae bacterium. GTDB lineage: Bacteria > Pseudomonadota > Alphaproteobacteria > ATCC43930 > CGMCC-115725 > DAHUYF01. The sequence continues at coordinate 27,069 of DASQSR010000521.1, forward strand.
GAGATAGATCTCGAGCAGCTGGTCCTTGGTGAATTTGCGCTCGAGCCAGAGCGCCAGCAACGTCTCCTGGACCTTGCGCCCAAACGTCCGCTCCGGCGTCAGAAAGAGGTTCTTGGC
>DASQSR010000522.1:0-3071 GCA_035642295.1 Allostellaceae bacterium
AAGGCAAAAACGGTCTGCTCGTAAGCGAGGCTGCCGACGCGCGGGTGGTCGAAGCGGCGCTCGCCGCCGGCGCGCTCCACTACCTCATGGGCACTCCAGCCGCGGGCGAAGAGCGGGCTCTTGCGGCGGAGCTCCTCGACGAGCGCCACGAGCGCCGGGTCTTCGAGATGCCGGCTCGATTCCGCGCGGAACTCGGCGAGGACGCGGCGGGCGCGCAGCGGCCAGTCAGGAATGACGCGGCGCGCCAGCGGGCTGAGGAAGACATAGCGCAGCAGGTTCTTGTCTTCGCCGGCATCGAGCCAGCCGAGGAAGAGGCGCGCCGCCGGCGCGTTCCAGGCGCGCGCGGTCCAGCAGCGGTCGAGCACATAGGCGGGAACCCCGATCGCTGCGACCGCGGCGGCGAGCGCGGGCGGCACGTCCATGGCCTGAGGCGCGGACGGCGCCGCGGGATCGCGCCGGCCGGCGAGCTCGAAGAGATAGGCGCGCTCGGCCGGGGTGAGCTGCAGCGCCGCCGCCAACGCGGCGAGCGCCTCGGGCGAGGCGGAGATGTCGCGCCCCTGCTCGAGCCAGGTGTACCACGTGGCGCTGAGCCCCGCGGCCTGCGCCACCTCTTCGCGGCGGAGGCCCGGCGTGCGCCGCCGCCCGCCGGCGGCGAGGGCGAGGCTCGCCGGGGAGAGCCGCGCGCGATGCGTGCGGAGGAAATCCCCCAGCGCCCGGCGCCGGCTCTTGGGACGGGTCTCCATGGTGGGCTCTATACCAGGATAAGCGCTCATCTTGTACCAGTTTCGAGCTTCTGCTGTCCTGGCGCCTCGACGTCACGGAGGTTCGCCCATGCGCCGTTTCCACATCGCGCTCGCCGTCGCCGATCTCGCCGCCTCGATCCGCGACTACAGCCGCCGGCTCGGGCAGGAACCGACCGCGGTGGTGCCCGGTAAATACGCCATGTGGCGGACCGAGACGCTCAACTTCTCCATCAACGAGACGCCAGCGCGCGCCGGTCAGCTGCGCCATCTCGGCTTCGAGGACGAGGCGGCGGGCGATTTCTCCTCCGACCGCGACGTCAACGGCATCGAGTGGGAGCTGTTCTCCCCGGCCGCGCAGGACGCGAAGATCCCCGAGGTCTACGGCACCGCGGTGCGCCGCTGAGGGGACTCAGAGCACCTCGAACACGTCGTAGACCGGGCCTTCGGGCAGCCGATGACCGGTGGCGACGGCGACGATACGGTTGAGGAAGGCGTATTTCTCGGCCGAGGTCTCGAAGAAGGGCGCGGCGCGGAAATAGTACTCCGCGGGATCGACGCGCTCGCCGCGATTGAGCCGGTCGATCACCGCGGCGGGCCCGTGCCGGCAGCCGCGATAGGTCATGCCGATGATCGCGCCGTCATCGGTCTTGAGCGTCAAGCGGACATCGAGCTGCAACACGCCGTCGCCGCGCAGCAGCAGCCAGTCCGAGCCGCCTTTCAGCACCGTGCCCTTGAGCCGCGCGCCTTCGAAGCGGCCGCCTTCGACGATGGCGACGCGGCGGTCGCCGAACGGTGTCTTGCCGAGCGGCTGCATCTCGCCGACGGCGAGCGTAAGGGTGAAGAGATGCGCGGTGCGGATTTCCGCCATGGTGTCCTCCCTCGCCTTAAGCAGCGTTGCTTCGATGATGCCACGCGCCCCGTCCGGGCGATAGATAGCCGCACACGCACGGCGCGCAGCGGGAACAGAGTGGATCCATAGGCGACAGCCCGGGCGCTCGACGCGGCCGGCGGTTTTGGGCATGATTTGCCGAAACGGGTATCGGGAGGACGCGATGAGCCGGGTTTCCGTGGTCGAGATGAAGCCGATCCGCGAGCGGGTCAGCGAGGCGGAATGGCAGACGCGGGTCGATCTCGCCGCCTGCTATCGGCTGGTGGCGCGCTATGGCATGACCGACCTCATCTACAACCACATCACCGCGCGGGTGCCGGAGGAAGAGGGGCACATCCTCATCAACCCCTACGGCTATCTCTACACCGAGATCACCGCGTCGAGCCTCTACAAGATCGATCTCGACGGCAACATCGTGCTGAAGCCCGACACGCATTACGGCATCAACCATGCCGGCTATGTCATTCACAGCGCCGTCCACGGCGCGCGCCACGATGTTGGCTGCGTCATCCACACCCACAGCCGCGCCGGCATGGCGGTATCGGCGATGAAATGCGGGCTGCTGCCGCTGACGCAGACGGCGATGCGCTTCTACGGCAATGTCAGCTATCACCCCTATGAGGGCCCGGCGCTCGACCTTGCGGAGCGGGAACGGCTGGTGCGCGACCTGGGCGGGAACGACGCGATGTTCCTCAGGAATCACGGCATCCTCGCCTGCGGACGCAGCGTCGCCGAGGCGTTCAACATCCTCTATTGGCTGGAGATGGCGTGCAAGGCGCAGGTCGACTGCATGGCCGCCAACACCGAGTTGGAGCTGCCGGAGGCCGAGGTTGCCGCCAAAACCGCCCATCTCTTCGCCCCCGGCACCCGCCGCGTCTATGGCGAGATGGAGTGGGGGGCGATGCAGCGCCAACTCGACCGCGAGGACCCGTCCTATCGTACGTAAACGAACCGTAGGGATCGCAAGAGTCACCACTGAGGCGGTGAGGCACGGAGAGCAGCAAAATAAGCCGCAAAAGCGCCCATAACCAATCTTCTCCGTGCCCTCTCGCGTCGATGTGTTGCCTATTTCTTAAGGGGCGTGCTCCGCACGCTCAGTATTCTTTTCTTGACATTGGCTTATCGCGAGGGCATTTAGCGCGCAGGCGATGTCTCGCGACGGCGCGACGCGCCCGGGGCTCCGGCTCCAGGCGCCCCTTCCCGAGTGTCATCGAACGTCAACCTGCCTCCCCCGTCGCGCGGATGAGGCCCCTTCCAGGGTGAAGTGGCGGCCGCTCCGCATGGCGTCTCCGACGCCACGCTAGCAAATCCGCGGCTTTTGATCCCGAACCAACGAGCCGATCCGCGCCCATAGGCGGCGACGGCGGCCAACACGAAAGAACTCCTTACAGTGACTTCCCGCTTTTCCGAGCTCGCGCTCATCGAGCCGTTGCAGCGCG
>DASQSR010000523.1:0-11112 GCA_035642295.1 Allostellaceae bacterium
GATCGCCGCGGCGCTGGCCCGCGCCGCGGAGCGGGTCAACGGCGAGCCCGACACGCCCGCGACCTGGCGGCGCCTCCACGCGCTGCTCGAGGCGCAGCCCTACCGGATCGCCTATTGGCGCGTTGCCGCGGACGAGGTCAACTACCGCCGCTTCTTCAACATCAACGATCTCGCCGGGATTCGCATCGAGCTGCCGGAGCTGTTCGAGCGCGTGCATCGCCTGGTGCTGACGCTGGTCGCGGCGGGTCGGCTCGATGGGTTGCGCATCGACCATATCGACGGGCTCTACGATCCCGCGCGCTATTGCGAGCGGCTCCAGCGCGAAGCGGCGGCGGCCGCGAAGCTGCCGGAAGGCGAAGCCTACATCCTCGTCGAAAAGATCCTGGCGCCCTACGAGACGCTGCGCGACTGGCCGGTGGCCGGCACCACCGGCTACGACTTCATCCGCGAGGTGGGCGGCCTCTTCCTCGATCCCGCCGGCGAGGGGCCGCTCCGGCGCGCCTATCGACGCTTCACCGGGCGGCGCGAGACGTTCGAGGCCGTGCTCAACGAGGCCAAGCGGCGCATCGTCGAGGTCAACCTCGCCAGCGAGGCGGGCGTGCTCGCCGCCGAGTTCCACGCGCTGTCGCGCGGGCAGTGGCAGAGCCGCGATTTCACGTTGAACGGCATGCGGGCGGCGCTCGAGGAGGTGATCGCGTGCTTTCCCGTCTACCGCACCTATGTCGGCGATGGCGGCGCCTCGGCCGAGGACCGGCGCTATATCGATTGGGCGGTGGGGCAGGCCAAGAAGCATTGGCCCGGCATCGACACCTCGATCTTCGATTTCATCCACGACGTGCTCAGCCTCGATCTCGCCGGAAACGGCTATCACCGTTCGGCCGTGCAGCGCCTTGCCCTGCGCTTCCAGCAGCTCAGTGGCCCGGTGATGGCGAAGGGCGCCGAGGATACCGCCTTCTACCGGTACATCCCGCTGCTGGCGCTCAACGAGGTCGGCGGCGATCCCGGCCGCTTCGGCGTCTCGGTCGCGGCCTTTCACCGGCTGGCGGAGGCGCGCGCCGAGCGCTGGCCGCTCGCCATGCTGGCGAGCAGCACGCACGACACCAAGCGCGGCGAGGATTCGCGCGCGCGCCTCGCACTGCTCTCCGAGCGGCCGCGCGACTGGGTGCGCCGCGTCGCGCTCTGGTCGCGGCTCAACCGATTCCGTCGCGGCGAGGTCGACGGCGAGCCGGCGCCCCACCGCAACGACGAATACTTCTTCTATCAGACCGTGCTCGGCGCGTGGCCGCTCGATCTCGCCCCCGATGACGTTTCCGGCGTGGAGGTCTTCGCCGCCCGCGTCCAGGGCACAATGGTAAAGGCAGTGCGCGAGGCTAAGGAGCGCTCGAGCTGGAGCAATCCCAACACCGAGTACGAAGCGGTGCTCGGCCGCTTCGTCGCTGGCGCGCTCGATGCCTCGAAGCCCAATCCCTTCCTCGTCGATATGCATGGCTTCGTCGCCGGCCTGGCGCGGCCCGGCGCGGTCAACAGCCTGGCGCAGACGCTGATCAAGCTCGCCGCGCCCGGCGTTCCCGACACCTACCAGGGCGGCGAGCTCTGGGACTTCAACATGGTCGACCCCGACAACCGCCGGGCCGTCGATTGGGGCGTGCGCCGCCGCATCCTGGTGGAGCTCGAAGAGCGCTTCGGCGCCCGGGCAATGGACCGCCAGGCCTTCGCCGAGCTTGCGGCGCATTGGCGCGACGGGCGCGAGAAGTTGTTCCTCACCTGGCGCGCGCTCCGCCTGCGCGCCGCTTGGCCCGACCTCTTCGCCCGCGGCGCCTATCGCCCGCTGGAGACCGCCGGGCGCCATGCCGACCGGCTTTGCGCCTTCGCTCGCCTCGCCGACGGCAAGGCCGCCGTGGTGGTCGCGCCGCGGCTCGTACTCTCGCTGTTCGGCGAGGACGGAGCCATCGACTGGGGCGACACGGTGGTGACCCTGCCGGAGGCCGCGGCGCCCTGGCGCGACGCGCTGTCGGGCCGGCCGCTCGCTCCTCGCGACGGCGCCATCGCCGCGGGCGAGCTGCTCGCCGATTTCCCGGTGGCGCTGCTGGCGGCGGGGGCGTCGGCAGGATCGCCCGTTCTTTCCGCTTGAGACACAGGCCGAGGCCGGTACTGTGGCGGCAGCCATCGTCATGCCAGGGAGCCGCCATGCGCCTTAACCGCTTCTTCGCCCTGCTGCTGCTCGGGCTCGCTGCCGCCTCTCCCGCGCGCGCCGAGGAAGTCGGCAGCTTCCGCAACGACTGGACCGGCAATCGCATCGTGGTCGACGCGATCCCCGACCCCAAGGTGCAGGGCGTCACCTGCCATCTCAGCCATTTCGACCGCAGCCTGATCGACCGCCTGACCAAGGGGAACTGGTTCATCGACCCCTCGAACTCGTCGCTCGCCTGCCGCCAGACCGGTCCCATCACCGTCGGCGACATCGATATGAGCGAGCATGGCGAGGAGGTGTTCTCGCAGCGCCTCAGCCTCATCTTCAAGTCGCTGGCGGTGCGGCGCATCTACGACCGCAAGAACAACACGCTGATCTATATCGTCTACAGCCGCCAGGTGAAGGATGCGAGCGCCAAGATGAGCATCTCGACCGTGGCCCTCTACCAGAACGTCACTTGGGAGAAACCGCCGAAATGAGCGGCGGAATCGAGCGGCCATGACCGAGAGCGTCGATACCGTCGTCATCGGCGCGGGCGTCGTCGGCCTTGCCGTCGCCCGCGCGCTGGCGCTCGCCGGGCACGAGGTGCTGGTGCTGGAGAAGGAGCGCTGGATCGGCTCCGAGACCTCCTCGCGCAACAGCGAGGTGATCCATGCCGGCATCTATTACCCGAAGGACAGCCTCAAGGCGCTGCTGTGCGTCTCCGGCAAGATGAAGCTCTACGCCTATTGCGCCGCGCGCGGCATTCCCCATCGCCGCCTCGGCAAGCTCATCGTCGCCTGCAACGAGGCGGAGATCGCGGTGGTCGAAGGCGTGCGCCGGCGCGCCGAGGCGAACGGCGTCGAGGATCTGCGCTGGCTCGGCAGCAGCGAGCTGAAGGCGCTCGAGCCGGCGCTCGCCGCCATCGGCGGCTATTTCTCGCCGTCCACCGGTATCATCGACAGCCATGCGCTGATGCTCGCCTATCAGGCGGATCTCGAAACCGCGGGCGGCATGGTGGTGCTGCGCGCGCCGGTGCTGTCGGCCCGGATCGAGCAGCAGGGCTTCAGCCTCGAGATCGGCGGTGCGGAGCCGATGCGGCTCTTCTGCCGCCGTCTCGTCAACAGCGCCGGCGTCCATGCGCCGGGCCTCGCCCGCCGCATCGAAGGGCTGCCCCCGGCGTCGATCCCGCGCGCCTGGTTCTGCCGCGGCGTCTATTTCACCCTCTCCGGCCGCTCGCCCTTCCGCCACCTCATCTATCCCGTGCCCGAGGCGGCGGGGCTCGGCGTCCATCTGACGCTCGACCTTGCGGGGGCGGCGCGCTTCGGTCCCGACGTCGAATGGATCGACGCCGTCGACTACACCGTCGATCCCCGCCGCGGCGAGCGCTTCTATGCCGCGATCCGCACCTATTGGCCGGCGCTGCCGGACGGCGCGCTGCAGCCGGGCTATGCCGGCATCCGCCCCAAGATCAGCGGCCCGACCGAGCCCGCCGCCGATTTCCGCCTGCAAGGTCCGGGGGAGCACGGTATTGCCGGGCTGGTCAACCTCTATGGCATCGAATCGCCGGGGCTCACCGCCTCGCTCGCCATCGCCGAGCGGGTCCTCGCTCTGATCGACAGCCCTGCGCAATCGGCATTTCCGGATCGGGCCGCCGCCGGCTAAGATCGGACCGGAACCCTAGGAAAGAAGGGGAGGGGACGCTTATGGCAGAGGTTACCGCGCTGCAGCGAAGCGGTCAGGTTGCGGGCGCCGGCGAGCGCGAGGCGCGTATTGCCCTTGCCGCCTGCTATCGCCTCATCGCCCATTTCGGCATGGACGATCTCATCTACACCCACATCTCGGCGCGGGTGCCGGGCGAGCACGGGCACTTCCTCATCAATCCCTTCGGGATGATGTTCCACGAGGTCACCGCTTCCAGCCTGGTCAAGATCGACTATGACGGCGCCATCGTCGCTGACAGCGCCTATCCCGTGAACAAGGCTGGCTTCGTCATCCACAGCGCCGTGCACATGGCGCGGCCCGAGGTCAATTGCGTCCTCCACACCCATACCCGGGCCGGGATCGCCGTCTCCTGCCTCGAGGAAGGGCTGCTCCACATCAATCAGCATTCGGCGATGTTCTACGACCGCGTCGCCTATCACGACTACGAGGGCATCGCCCTCGACCTCGACGAGCGCTCGCGCCTCATCCGCGATCTCGGCGACAAGCCGGCGATGGTGCTGCGCAATCACGGCCTGCTCACCGCCGGGCGGAGCGTCGAGGAAGCCTTCGTGACGATGTACTATCTCGAGCAGTCCTGCCGCATCCAGATCGACCTGATGGCCGCCGGCGGCAAGTTGACGCGGCTCTCGGACAATGTGGCGCGCCACACCGCCGAGCAGTTCGCGCAGTCGCCGACGCCCTGCGGCGAGCGCGAATGGCCGTCCCTGCTGCGCCTCCTCGACGCCAAGGACCCGGGCTACCGGAACTGATCTCGGGTCGGCGTCAGTCGCTCAGCAGGCGCCAGAGAAACACCGGCCACAGCAGCACCGCCGGCAGGCTCTCGCGGAAAATCTCGCCCTGGCGCTGCAGCGTGAAGTCGCCGGGCTCGGCGGCGCCCGGCTGCGGCTGGGCGAACAGCGCCGCGCCGACGGCAACATACATCAGCAGCAGGATCGCGACGCTCGCCATGGAGCCTCCCTTCGGGCCGGCATGCAGTTGTGAGACTGGCCGAACATGGTTAGCGAAAAATGAATCCTCTGCTAGGGTCTCGTGGGATTAGGCCTTTCGGAGAGGGCGATGCTCATCGGCGTGCCCAAGGAAGTGAAGACGCACGAGTACCGCGTCGGCCTCTTGCCCGGCAGCGTGCGCGAGGCGGTGCATCGCGGCCATGAGGTGCTGGTCGAAAGCGGCGCCGGCGCCGGCATCGGCTTCGGCGACGACGCTTATCGCCGCGCCGGAGCGCATATCGCCGCTGACGCCGCGGAAGTCTTCGCCGCCGCCCAGATGATCGTCAAAGTGAAGGAGCCGCAGCCGCCGGAGATCCTCCGCCTCAAACCGGGGCAGGTGTTGTTCACCTATCTGCATCTCGCCGCCGACCGAGGGCAGGCCGAAGGGCTGATGCGCTCGGGCGTCACCGCAATCGCCTACGAGACCGTGACCGATGCGCGCGGCGGTCTGCCGCTGCTCGCGCCGATGAGCGAGGTCGCCGGCCGCATGTCGATCCAGGTCGGCGCCCATTGCCTGGAGAAGGAGCAGGGCGGGCTCGGCATTCTCCTCAGCGGCGTCCCCGGCGTCGCCGCGGCCAAGGTGGTGATCCTCGGCGGCGGCGTCGCCGGCACCAACGCCGCGCGCATGGCGATGGGCGTGGAGGCCCATGTCACCGTCATCGACCGCTCGCTGCAGCGCCTCTACGAGCTCGACATGCAGTTCGGCTCGCAGCTCCACACCCTGTTCTCGACCATGGAGACGATCGAGCGCGAGGTGACCGCCGCCGATCTCGTCATCGGGGCGGTGCTGGTGCCCGGCGCCGCCGCGCCGAAGCTGGTGAGCCGCGCCATGGTGCGCGGCATGAAGCCGGGCTCGGTGCTGGTCGACATCGCCATCGACCAGGGCGGCTGCTTCGAGACCAGCCGCCCCACCAGCCACGCCGATCCCACCTATGTCGAGGAAGGCGTCATCCATTATTGCGTCACCAACATGCCGGGCGCGGTGGCGCGCACCTCGAGCTTCGCGCTCAACAACGCGACGCTCCCCTTCGTGCTGGCGCTCGCCGACAAGGGCTGGCGGCAGGCGCTGGCGGAGGACCCGCATCTCTGCGCCGGCCTCAACATCGCCGGGGGCCGCATCACCCATCGGGCGGTTGCGGCCGCGCTTGGTCTGGAGGCGATGTCGCCCGAGGCGGCGCTCGCCGGCTGAGACGACTCGTCCGCCGCGCGAGCAACTTGACCGGTTGCGCCGAACATGGAATTTTGCACTTCGGTTGCAGGCCGCGCGGCGCTTGGTTAACGCCCTGAGCCTGCGGCGGAAACCGGCGGCGTCGCCCGCCGGCAACAAGCGCGTCTAGGGGGACGACCGATGAAAGACGTAAGCGACAAGCGGCGCGGCTGGAGCTGGTGGTACCTGCTGTTCCTGATCCAGTTCGTCGCCGTGCTCTGGCCGCCTTTCTACAACAAGGCCGAGCCTGCTTTTGTCGGCGTTCCCTTCTTCTACTGGTATCAGATGCTGTGGGTGATTCTCGGCGCGGTGTTGACGGCGATCGTCTACCTCGCGACCGCAAGCAAGGAATGATCCCGGATCCCATTCCGGGCGCCCAGGCAGACTCCGCGGGGGAACCATCGTGCAGAACGTGAACTGGCCGGCTTTCATCGTTTTCGTCGTACTTTTCCTCTTCATCACCTGGCTCGGCTTCGCCGCCGCCCGATGGCGCCGCGGTGATCTCGACCAGTTGCACGAATGGGGCCTCGGCGGGCGGCGCTTCGGCACGCTCATCACCTGGTTTCTCGTCGGCGGCGACCTCTATACGGCCTATACCTTCATCGCCGTGCCGGCGCTCGCCTTCGGTGCCGGCGCCGTCGCGTTCTTCGCCGTGCCCTACACCATCGTCATCTACCCGGTCCTGTTCCTGGTGTTCCCGCGGATCTGGTATGTCTGCCACAAGCACAACTACATCACCGCCGCCGATTTCGTCCGCGGCCGCTTCGGCAATCGCTGGCTGGCGCTCGCCATCACGCTGACCGGCATCGTCGCCACCATGCCCTATATCGCGCTGCAGCTCGTCGGGCTTCAGGTGGTGATCGGCGCGATGGGCATTTCCGGCACCGGCCTTGCCGCCGACCTGCCGCTGATCATCGCCTTCGTCATCCTCGCCCTCTTCACCTACTCGAGCGGTCTCCGGGCGCCGGCCTCGATCGCCATCGTCAAGGACATCCTCATCTATATCACCGCCTTCGCCGCGGTCATCGTCGTCCCGATCCAGCTCGGCGGCTTCGGCAAGATCTTCGCGGCGATTCCGGCGCCGAAGCTGCTGCTGGCGGCGCCCCCGCCCGGCAGTGCCGGCAGCTTGAGCGCCTACGCGACGCTGGCGCTGGGTTCGGCGCTGGCGCTCTTCCTCTATCCTCACTCCATCACCGGCATCCTGAGCGCCTCCAGCGGCCGCGCCGTGCGCCGCAATGCCGCGCTGCTGCCCGGCTATTCCTTCATGCTCGGCCTCCTGGCGCTGGTCGGGTTCTTCGCCATCGCCGCCGGGGTCGGCACGGCTCCCGAATACGCCGCCGGCTTCAAGCAGTACGGCAACAGCTTCGCGGTGCCGGCGCTGTTCCTGCACAGCTTCCCCGCCTGGTTCGCCGGCATCGCCTTTGCCGCCGTCGGCATCGGCGCGCTGGTGCCGGCGGCGATCATGTCGATCGCCGCCGCCAACCTCTACACCCGCAACATCCATCGCGAGTTCATCAACAAGAACCCGACCGACAAGCAGGAAGCGCGGATGGCGAAAGGAGTGTCGCTGATCGTCAAGTTCGGCGCGCTCGTCTTCATCCTCTTCGTGCCGACGCAATACGCCATCTACCTGCAGCTGCTGGGCGGCATCTGGATCATCCAGACGCTGCCGGCGGTGATGCTTGGCGCCTATACCCGCTGGCCCAATAGCTGGGCGCTCCTCGTCGGCTGGGCCGCGGGCATGATCGCCGGCACGGCCATGTCCTATGCCGCCAACCTCACGCCCACATATCCGCTGCACATCGCCGGCATCACCCTACCCGGCTACACCGCGCTCTACACCGTGATCCTCAACCTGGCGCTGGTGGTGGTGCTGACCCCGGTGTTCGACGCGCTGGGCGGGCGGCAGGGCGCCCGCGACGAGACGCTGGCATCCGACTACTTCGCCTGAGAGGCAAGACCGCCTGTCGCTTTCCCGCCTGCCGGCGCCGCGAGTCTCTGCTCTGGAGCGGGAAAGCGGCACCTGCCACACTGGTGGCATGAGAGGTCTTCGCCGCCCGCGAGCTGGTCGCCTGTGCCGTCAGGTGGGATAAAGAGCACACGGCTCATTCGCTCTGGTCGGGCCGACGAGATCGCGCGCCTTCAGGCGATCGACAAGGCGGCGCGCGCTCGCTACGCCGCTCTCCCAGGCTTCGAGTTTGCCGCTCGAGCCGCCGTGCTTGCCGCAGAACGCTTTGGAGCAGGCGAGGTTTGGGTCGCCGAAGCAGACGACGCCGTCGTCGGCTTCCTCCTGTTGCAATCGCATGGCGACACACTTTATGTCGCCAACATCTCTGTTGTCCCCGAGGCTCGCGGCCACGGCATCGGTGCAGATCTGTTGGCGCACGCGCGCGCTCGAGCGCGTGGCGGCGGTGCCTCAGCAGTAACTTTGGCTACCTTCCGAACGCCGCCGTGGAACGGACCTTGGTTTCGTCGACAAGGCTTCGCGCCGATGCCCGACGATCGGATCGGACCGATGCTACGAGAGATCCTTGATCGTCATTCGAGATACCTCGACATGAGCGCCCGGGAAACACTCTGGCGGCCAATCTGACCCGCGGCGTTCGCCGGAGAAGGGATACGCCTCGCCCTCAGTGTAGCAGCTGCGGCAGTTCGGCAATCGCCGCGTCGATGAGGCTCGCCTTGCGCCGGGCATCGAGGTCGGCCGCCAGCATCTGCCGCAGCGCGGCGATGGCGACATCGACGGCGGTGTTGCGCACTTCCTCCGTCGCCTTGCTTTCCTCGAGCGCGATCTTCTCGAGGGCGAGCTCCTGGCGGCGGCGCAGCGCCGCTTCGAGCTCCTTCGCCGCCTCGGCGGCGGCGCGCTGCGCCTCGGCGGTGGCGGCGGCGAGGATCTGCTCCGCCTCCTTGATGGCGTCGCGCTGCTTCCTCTGATACTCGCCGAGCATGCGCTGCGCTTCCTCGCGCAGCCGCCGCGCCTCGTCGAGCTCGCCCTTGATCTTGGCCGCGCGCGCGTCGAGCCCGCCGGTGATCATCGGCGATGCTTTCCAGATCACGCCGGCGACGGCGATGATGAAGGCGATGGCGACCCAGAACTCGCTGCCGCCGATGAAGTCGAACATCAGGAGCGCTCCCGCATCACGGCGTCGACGGCGTGGCCGGCGTCGAGCTCGGCGCCGGTGAGCCGCTGGGCGGCGGCGCGCGCCACCTCGACCGCCACCTCGCGGATATTGCCGAGGGCGGCGGTCTTCGCCGCGGCGATGCGGCGCTCGGCGGCATGGGTCTCGGCAACGAGCTTCTCGGCGATCTGGCGCTGCCGCTCCGCCGCCTCGGCGTTGAGCCGCTCGCTCGTCTCCTTCAGCGTCTGCTGCGCCTGCTGACGCGCCTCGGCGAGGGCGCGTTCATAGGCGGTGATCACCGCCTCGGCCTCCGCCTTCATCTGCTGCGCCTTTTCGAGATCGCCGTCGATGCGCGCGCGCCGGGCGCCGAGCATGCGGGCGACGCGCGGCAAGCCCAGCTTCGCCATCAGCAGGTAGAGCACGATGAAGGTGATCGCCAGCCAGATCAGCTGCGGCGCGAAGGTGGAGACGTCGAGTTGCGGCATGGCCCGGGCTTTCCCCTCGGCGGCGCGCGCCTCAGAACACGAAGAGGATGAGGAAGGCGATGGCGAGGCCGAAGAGCCCCGTCGCCTCGGCGAGCGCGAAGCCCAGGAAGGCGAACGGCGTTACCTGCGCCGCGGGGTTGCGCGCCAGCGAGTTGATCAGCGCGGCGAAGACATTGCCGATGCCGATGCCGGCGCCCACCAGGGCGACGCAAGCGAGGCCCGCGCCGATCATTTTTGCCGCTGCTACGTCCATGGTCTCGTCCTCTTGTTGAAGGTTGGTTGGTGTGGAGTGTCGCCGGTGCGCCGGACTCAGTGGAGATGGAGCGCGTCGGCGAGATAGAGGCAGGTCAGGATGGCGAAGACATAGGCCTGCAGCACCGCCACCAGCAGCTCCAGCAGCACCAGCGCCACATCGACGGCGAGCGGCAGCACGCCGGCGATGCCCAGGACGGCGACGAAGCCGGCGAAGATGGCGAGCATGGTGTGCCCCGCCAGCATGTTGGCGAAGAGGCGGATCGACAGCGTGAACGGCCGGATGATGTAAGAGAGGAGCTCGATCGGCACCAGCAGCAGCAGCAGCACCTTGGGCACGCCATGCGGCACGAACAGCCGCAGGAAGCCGAAGCCGTGCTTGGTGATGCCGATGATGGTGACGCCGATGAAGACGGTGACCGCCAGCGCGAAGGTGACGATGATCTGGCTGGTGAAGGTGTAGCTGTAGGGGATCATCCCCAGCAGATTGCCCACGAGGATGAAGGCGAAGAGGCTGAAGACGAAGGGCAGGTAGGGCTGCGCGCCGTGCCCGGCATTGGTGTCGATCATGTCGGCGACGAATTCGTAGAACACCTCCGTCACCGACTGCCAGCGCCCCGGCACCAGCGCCGCCGCGCGCGTCGACAGCATGATGAAGAGGGTGATGAGCGCGACCGCGACGGTCATCAGCAGCGCCGCGTTGGTGTAGGAGGCGTCGATGCCGCCGATATGAATCGGGATCAGCCGCTCGATGGTGAACTGATGGAGGGGGTTCTCGCGTACCACGTCACTCCTCGTCTTCCGACCAATCCGCGTCCTTCTTAGGCTCCGCCGCCGGCTGCTGCTGGCGGTATCCGATCGCCATTCCCATTCCCGTCACCGCCCGCCACACATTCACCATGCCGGCGCCGACGCCGAGGAAGAAGAAGCCGATCGTCCCCCACGGCCGCGTCCCCAGCCAGCGGTCGAACGCCCAGCCGACGCCGGTGCCGACGACCACGGCAACCACCAGCTCCATGCCGATGCGGAAGGCGAGTCCGAGCGCGCTGCGCGGCACGCCCGGCCCGCCTTCGGCGTTGTCCGTGACGTTCCGCTCGCGCTCCCGGCGAGCCCGGTCGAGCCGCTGTTGCAGGTCGCGCAGGGGATCATGCGTGTCGCGTTCGTCCAT
>DASQSR010000524.1:0-8400 GCA_035642295.1 Allostellaceae bacterium
CAGCGGCGCATCGAGGTGGTGGTGCCGGACGATCAGCTCTCGCTCGCCATCGGCCGGCGCGGGCAGAACGTGCGCCTCGCCTCGCAGCTCACCGGCTGGGACATCGACATCCTCACCGAGGCCGAGGAAAGCGAGCGCCGCAAGGAAGAGTTCCGCACCCGCTCCAAGATGTTCATCGACGCGCTCGATGTCGACGACGTCATCGCCCATCTGCTGGTGACGGAAGGCTTCACCTCGGTAGACGAGGTCGCGTTCATCGCGGTCGGCGAACTCGCCGGCATCGAAGGCTTCGACGAGGACGTCGCGCGCGAACTGCAACAGCGGGCGAAGAGCTTCCTCGACGAGCAGAACGCCAAGCTCGAGGCCCGCCGCAAGGAGCTGGGCGTCAGCGACGAGATCGCCGCCATCCCCGGGGTCACGCCGGCGCTGCTGGCGGCGATCGGCGAGAAAGGCGTCAAGACGCTGGACGATCTCGCCGACCTTGCCGGCGACGAGCTGATCGAGGTGGCCGGCGCCACGGCAAAACTCGAGCCGGAGCAGGCGAACGCCATCATCATGGCCGCCCGCGCCCATTGGTTCGCCGACGGCGCCGAGGCCGGTGCCGCCACGGCCGGGGAGTAGAGCCACGGCGGGCGCCGCACGCGATCGCCCGGAGGGTGGAGCCGAAGGCGGACCGGAGCGGCGCTGCCTCGCGAGCGGGGCCGTGCGTCCGAAAGTCGAGCTTTTGCGCTTCGTCCTGGCACCCGACGGACGGGTGGTGCCCGACATCGCCGGCAAACTGCCCGGGCGGGGTTTGTGGTTGACGGCGCGGCGCGATATAGTGGCAACGGCGGTGACGAAGCGGCTCTTCGCTCGTGCGGCGCGGCAGCCGGTCATCGTCGATGAGGACCTGGCCGAGCGCGTCGAAGCGTTGCTGGCCGAGCGGTGCCGCGACCAGATCGGGTTGGCGCGGCGCGCCGGCCAGGCGGTGATGGGTTTCGCCAAGGTCGAAGCCACCCTCGCCCAGGGCCGGGCGGCGGTACTGTTGGCGGCGGCGGATGGCGCGGCGGACGGGCGGGCGAAGCTCAGAGCGCTGGCGCCGACCTTGCCGTTGATCGAGCAGCTCTCCGGCCGCGAGCTGGGAGCAGCTTTCGGCCGCGAGCATGTGGTGCATGCGGCGCTGGCGCCGGGGCGCATCGCCCAGACGCTGGTCGCGGACGCGGCGCGGCTCGCCGGGTTTCGGGGCATGAGCCGTATAGATGAGCGTGTGGTCGAAGCGTGACGGTAGCGGAGCGAGATGAGCGATAACGATCAAGATATGAAACGGCCACTGAGCCTCGGGCGTCCGGGCGGGGGCAAGCTCGAGCTGCGCAAGCCGATCGAGAGCGGGCAAGTCCGCCAGAGCTTCCCGCATGGCCGCTCCAAGACGGTGACCGTCGAGGTGCGCAAGAAGCGCGCCCTGCCGCCGGGCCAGAGCGAGCGCGCGGAGACGCCGACCGCTGAAGCGCCGATGCCAGACGCGGCGCCACCGACCGCGGCGCCGACGCCGCGGCGGCTGGTGCTGCCGACGCACGGGCTCACCGCGGGCGAGCGGGCGGCGCGCGAGCGCGCCTTGCAGGGCGCCATCCGCGCCGACGAGGAGGCGAAGCGGCAAGCGGCGTTCGACGCCGTCCGCCTGCGCGAGGAGGAGACGCAGCGCCGGATCGACGAAGAGCGGCACAAGATCGAGGAAGAAGCGCGCCGCAAGGCCGAGGACGAAGCCAAGCGCAAGGCCGAGGACGAGACCAAGCGCAAGACCGAGGACGAGACCAAGCGCAAGGCCGAAGAGGATTCGCGGCGCCAGGTCGCCGAGCGCGCCGGCAAGGCCGCGGCCGAGAAGGTCGCGGCGCTGGAGAAGGCCGGCAAGGTCAAGACCGAGGCGGAGCCCGAAGAGGAAACGCCGGCGGTGCGGCGCGGGCCGCGCGGCGTCGAGCCGAAGAAGGCGCCGATACCGACGCGCCGCGACGAGCCGCGGCGGCGCAACCCGAAGCTGACCGTCACCCGCGTCCTCAACCAGAGCGACGACGAGAAGATGCGCAGCCTCGCCTCGGTGCGCCGGCACCGCGAGCGCGAGAAATTGCGCCAGATGCAGCCGCAGGAGCAGGTCAAGATCGTGCGCGAGGTGGTCGTGCCGGAGACCATCACCGTGCAGGAGCTCGCCAACCGCATGGCCGAGCGCGGCGCCGACGTGATCAAGACGCTGATGAAGATGGGCGTGATGGCGACGATCAATCAGGTGATCGACGCCGACACCGCCGAGCTCGTCGTCACCGAGTTCGGCCATCGCCTGAAGCGCGTCGCCGAGAGCGACATCGAGATCGGGCTCGGCGGCAACGCCGATACCGAAGAGCATCTCGCGCCGCGGCCGCCGGTCGTCACCGTCATGGGCCATGTCGACCACGGCAAGACCTCGCTGCTCGACGCGCTGCGCGGCACCGACGTGGTGAGCGGCGAAGCCGGCGGCATCACCCAGCATATCGGCGCCTATCAGGTGCGGCTCAAATCCGGCCAGCGCATCACCTTCATCGACACGCCGGGCCACCAGGCCTTCACCGCGATGCGCGCGCGCGGCGCGCACGTCACCGACATCGTCGTGCTGGTGGTCGCCGCCGATGACGGCATCAAGGAGCAGACGGTCGAGGCGTTGCGCCACGCCAAGGCGGCCAAGGTGCCGATGATCGTCGCCATCAACAAGATCGACAAGCCCGACGCCAAGCCGGAGCGCGTGCGGCAGGAGCTGCTGCAGCACGAGATCGTGGTCGAGCAGCACGGCGGCGACGTGCTCGACGTCGAGGTCTCGGCGCTGAAGAAGACCGGGCTCGACAAGCTCGAAGAGGCGATCCTGCTGCAGGCCGAGATCCTCGACCTCAAGGCCAATCCCGACCGGCCGGCCGAAGGCAGCATCATCGAGGCGAAGCTCGAGCGCGGCCGCGGCTCGGTCGCGACCGTGCTGATCAAGCGCGGCACCCTGCGCACGGGCGACATCTTCGTCGCCGGCAGCGAGTGGGGTCGGGTGCGCGCGCTCATCGACGACCGCGGCAACAACGTCGAGGAAGCGGGACCGGCGATGCCGGTCGAGGTGCTCGGCCTCAACGGCACGCCGCTCGCCGGCGACGATTTCGTCGTTGCCGAGAACGAGGCCAAGGCGCGCGACATCGCCGACTACCGCCAGCGCCGCCGGCGCGAGCAGCAGGCGGCGGCGGGAGCGCGCGGCACGCTCGAGCAGATGTTCTCGCAGATCGCCGCCGGCGTCGCCAAGGAGCTCGCCGTCGTCGTCAAGTCGGACGTTCAGGGCTCGCTCGAGGCGATCATCGGCTCGCTCGAGAAGCTCTCGACCAAGGAGGTGGCGACCCGCATCCTCCACGCCGCGGTAGGCGGCATCAACGAAAGCGACATCATCCTCGCCAAGGCGTCGAACGCGGTCATCATCGGCTTCAACGTGCGCGCCAACCCGCAGGCGCGGGACCTGGCGCGACGCGACAATGTCGAGATCCGCTACTACTCGATCATCTACGACGTGATCGACGACATGCGCGGCGCGCTGTCGGGCATGCTGGCCCCGAGCCTGCGCGAGCGCTTCCTCGGCAATGCCGCGATCCGCGAGGTCTTCAACATCAGCAAGGTCGGCAAGGTCGCGGGCTGCATGGTCACCGAAGGCGTGGTCCGGCGCGGCGCCAAGGTGCGCCTGCTGCGCGATAACGTCGTGATCCACGAAGGCAGCCTCAAGACGCTGAAGCGCTTCAAGGACGAGGTGCGCGAGGTGCGCGAGGGCTTCGAATGCGGCATGGCGTTCGAGAACTACCACGACATCCAGGTCGGCGACGTCATCGAGTGCTTCGAGATGGAGGAAGTCGCGCGGGCGCTCTAGGCGGACGCGCAAAGCGCGTCCGTCCGTCGCGACGCGATGGGCCCCTCCCTCTCCCCCGCTTCGCGGCGGAGAGGGGAATGAGCGATCGGACACAAAGCCGTGCAGAAGCATCACAGAAACCGGGAGCCGGGCCAGCGGCAGCTGCGGGTGGGGGAGGAGCTGCGCCATGCGCTCGCCCGCATCCTCCAGCGCGGCGAGCTGCGCGAGCCGGCGCTGCAGGACGTGGCGATCACCGTCACCGAAGTGCGGGTGAGCCCCGACCTCAAGAACGCCACCGCCTATGTCATGCCGCTGGGCGGCGCCCACCGCGCCGAGGTGCTGGCGGCGCTCGGGCGCTCGGCCGGCTATCTGCGCAGCCAGATCGCGCGCGAGGTCCCGCTGCGCTTCACGCCGGGGCTGGTCTTCGCGCTCGACACCTCCTTCGACCATGCCAGCCGGATCAACGAGCTGCTGCACCGACCCGAAGTCGAGCGCGATCTCGACGGCGACGAGGACGAGCCGCCGAGCAATGACTAGGACCGGGCAGCCGATCCATGGCTGGCTCGTTCTCGACAAGCCGCCGGGCATGAGCTCGAGCCGGGCGGTCGGCGCGGTCCGGCGGCTCCTCGATGCGGCCAAGGCCGGGCATGGCGGCACGCTCGATCCGCTGGCGACCGGCGTGCTGCCGATCGCGCTGGGCGAGGCGACGAAGACCGTGGCCTGGGTGATGGCGGGGCCGAAGACCTACCGCTTCACCTTGCGCTGGGGCGAGGCGCGCGACACCGACGATGCCGAGGGCCGGATCACGGGATCGAGCCCGGTACGGCCGACGCCGGAGGCCATCGCGGCGGCGCTGCCCCGCTTTTCCGGCACGCTGGCGCAGCGGCCGCCGGCCTTTTCGGCGCTGAAGCTCGGAGGCAAGCGGGCCTATGACCTGGCGCGGCAGGGCGCGGCGGTGGCGCTGGCCGAGCGCCTTGTCGAGGTGCAGAGCCTGCGCTTTCTCGGGGCCCCCGACCCCGACCATGCCGAGTTCGAGGCGGTGGTCGGCAAGGGAACCTATATCCGGGCGCTGGCCCGCGACCTCGGCCTGGCGCTGGGGACGCTGGCGCATATCACCCAACTGCGCCGGCTCGCCGTCGGCCGGTTCCGGGCGGAAGCGGCGATTTCCCTGGATAATCTTGCCGCGCTCGGGCATAGTGCGGCCGCTTCCGGGCATCTTTTTCCGGTCGAGACGGCGCTGGACGACATCCCGGCGCTCGCCCTGTCGGAAGACGAAGCCCACCGGCTGCGTTGCGGCCAGGCCGTGACGCCGTTGCGCCCTTCCGATCGGGCGTTCATCGACCAACTCGGCGACGGCGCGACGGTCCGTGCCACCACCGGCGGCAAGCTGGTGGCGGTGGCCGAGATCGCAGCGGGCGGCATCAGGCCGGTGCGTGTGTTGAACCTCTGAGTTGAAGGAGATACCCGATGTCGATCACGCTCGTGCGCAAGCAGGAGATCGTCAAGGATTACGCCCGCAGCGAGGGCGATACCGGTTCCCCCGAGGTGCAGATCGCGCTTCTCTCCGAGCGCATCAAAAACCTCACCGACCACCTGGCGACGCATCCCAAGGATTTCCATTCGCGCCGCGGCCTCTTGGTCATGGTCGGCCAGCGCCGCAGCCAGCTCGACTATCTGAAGGGCAAGGATCCGGCCCGTTACGAGACCGTGATCGAGCGCCTGGGGCTCAGGCGCTGAACGCGCCCGCACCGGCTTCGGGCGGGGTGCTTGCGCCCCGCCCGCGTTCCCGCCGCCCGGCCGCTCCCGACGGCCGGCGGAGCTGTCTGCATCCGACAACGAGATCACCCCATTCACCGAGGCGCGGCGCGACCCCATGAGGTCGCGGCGCGCCTCGACACGTTTCTGAGAGAGAAGGAAGAGAGAGATGTTCGAGATATTCCGCAAAGAGCTGATGTGGGGCGGCCGCCGCCTCTTGCTCGAGACGGGCAAGGTCGCCCGCCAGGCCGATGGCGCCGTGATGGCGACATATGGCGAGACCACGGTGCTGTGCACTGCGGTGGCGATGAAGCAGGCAAAGCCGGGCCAGGATTTCTTTCCGCTCACCGTCAACTATCAGGAGAAGACCTTCGCTGCCGGCAAGATCCCGGGCGGCTTCTTCAAGCGCGAGGGCCGGCCGTCGGAGAAGGAGACGCTGGTCTCGCGCCTCATCGACCGGCCGATCCGGCCGCTGTTCGCGCCGGGCTTCCGCAATGAGACGCAGGTGATCTGCACGGTGCTGTCGCACGATCTCGAGAACGATCCCGACATCGTCGCCATGGTCGGCACCTCGGCGGCGCTCACCTTGTCGGGTATTCCCTTCCTCGGGCCGATCGGCGCCGCGCGCGTCGGCTATATCGACGGCAAGTACGTGCTGAACCCGCAGCTCGACGAGATGCCGAACTCGGCGCTCGACCTCGTCGTCGCCGGCACGCAGGAAGGCGTGCTGATGGTCGAATCCGAGGCGAAGGAGCTGTCGGAAGAGGTCATGCTCGGCGCCGTGATGTTCGGCCACCAGCAATTCCAGCCGGTGATGCAGGCGATCATCGAGCTGGCCGAAGCGGCGGCGAAGGAGCCATGGAATCTGCCGCCGACTTCGCCCGAGGCGGAGGCGATCGGAGCCAAGACGCGCGAGGCGGTCGCCGCGGAGATCGCCGCCGCTTACGCCGAGCGGCAGAAGCAGGCGCGAAGCGACAAGCTCGAAACGGCCAAGACCAGGCTCCACGACCTCTTCGCCGACGAGGCGCAGTACCAGGTGGCGGCGAAGGCGTTCAAGGAGATCGAAAAGGACATCGTGCGCGGCGCCATCCTCAAGGGCGAGCCGCGCATCGACGGCCGCGACACCAAGACCATCCGGCCGATCGTCGCCGAGGTGGGCGTGCTGCCGCGCGCGCACGGCTCCGCGCTGTTCACCCGCGGCGAGACGCAGGCGCTGGTGGTGACGACGCTGGGGACCGGCCAGGACGAGCAGATCATCGACGCGCTCGAAGGCGAATACCGCGCGCATTTCATGCTGCACTACAATTTCCCGCCCTACTCGACCGGCGAAGCCGGGCGCATGGGCTCGCCCGGCCGGCGCGAGATCGGCCACGGCAAGCTCGCCTGGCGCGCCGTGCATCCGCTGCTGCCGACCAAGGAGGGCTTTCCCTACACCATCCGCGTCGTCTCGGAGATCACGGAGTCGAACGGCTCCTCCTCCATGGCCTCGGTCTGCGGCGGGTCGCTGTCGCTGATGGATGCGGGCGTGCCGCTGAAGCGGCCGGTGGCGGGCATCGCCATGGGCCTCATCAAGGAAGGCGGCGACTTCGCCGTGCTCTCGGACATCCTCGGCGACGAGGATCATCTCGGCGACATGGATTTCAAGGTCGCCGGCTCCGAGCAAGGCGTCACCGCGCTGCAGATGGACATCAAGATCACCTCGATCACCGAGGAGATCATGCACATCGCCTTGAGCCAGGCCAGGAGCGGGCGGCTCCACATCCTCGGCGAGATGGCGAAGGCGCTCGACGCGGCGCGCGAGGCGGTGAGCAGCAACGCGCCGCGCATCACCACGATCACCATTCCGAAGGACAAGATCCGCGAGGTGATCGGCTCCGGCGGCAAGGTGATCCGCGAGATCTGCGAGGTCACCGGTGCCAAGATCGACATCGAAGATGACGGCACGATCAAGGTCGCGGCGGTCGATGCCGGCGCCTCGCAGGCGGCGATCGATTGGATCCGCGGCATCGTCGCCGAGCCCGAAGTCGGCGTCGTCTACAACGGCAAGGTGGTGAAGACCGTCGATTTCGGCGCCTTCGTCAACTTCCTCGGCGCGCGCGACGGGCTCGTCCACATCAGCGAACTGGCGCCGCACCGCGTCGGCAAGACCACCGACGTCGTCAAGGTGGGCGATCAGGTGAAGGTGAAGGTGCTGGGCTTCGACGATCGCGGCAAGGTCAAGCTGAGCATGAAGCAGGTCGACCAGGAGACGGGCGAGGACATCGGCAACAAGCTCAAGCAAGAAGCGAAGGCGGCGACCTGAGCGCGAACGGCAACGGCCGGCGCTGGCCGCGCGTCATCGGCCATCGCGGCGCGGCGCTGGCGGCGCCGGAGAACACGCTGGCGGGGTTCTGCGTCGCGGCGGCGCGCCACGTCGAATGCGTCGAGTTCGACGTGCGGCTCACGCGCGACGGGCGCTGCATCCTGCTCCATGACGACACGCTCGACCGCACCACCAGCGGGCAGGGACCGGCCGCGGCGATGAGCTTCGACGAGATCCGGCGCTACGACGCCGGCAGCTGGTTCGGTCCCGACTTCGCCGGGCAGCGCGTGCCGAGCCTCGACGAGACAGTCGATCTGCTCGGCCGGCTCGAACTCGGCGCCGTGATCGAGCTGAAGCCGGCGCCGGGCGCGGAAGCGGCCACCGGGCGCGCCGCGGCGGCGCTGGTGGCGGCGCACTGGCCGCAGAGCCTGCCGCCGCCGCTGCTGTCGAGCTTCAAGACGGCGGCGCTGGCGGCGGC
>DASQSR010000525.1:0-11977 GCA_035642295.1 Allostellaceae bacterium
GAGCAGGGGCTGGACGCGCCGCTGATGGCGGGCGACGCGCTGGCGACCGACGAGTTCTGGACCATCACCGGCGCCGCGGGCGAAGGCTCGCTCATGACGTTCCCGCCGGAGCCGCGCAACATGCCGGCCGCCCAGGCGGTGGTGAAGGAGTTCCGCGCCCAGGGCTACGAGCCCGAAGGCTATACGCTCTTCACCTATGCGGCGATGCAGGTCTATGCCCAGGCGGTGGCGCTGGCGAAGTCGGACAAGATCGACGACGTCTCGAAAGCGATGCATGCCAACAAGTTCGACACCGTCATCGGCACCATCGGCTTCGACCAGAAGGGCGATGTCGTCGGCCCCAACTACGTCGTCTACACCTGGCATGACGGCAAGCGGGTCGAGCTGAAGGAGTAGCCGCCGCCGCGCGGCGATTACCTCCGAGGTTATTGTCTCCAGCGCCGTCGGTCGGCAAAGTGGGCTGCCCAGTACGGGGAGGGAGGCATGACCGATCTCGAGCGCTTGCAGCAGACGCCGCTGCCTTTCGCGAGCCTCCTCGGGATCCGCTATGTCAGTGCGGCGAAGGAGCGGGTGGCGGCGGAGCTCACGGTGCGCGAGGAGCTCTGCACGCGGCCGGCGGTGCTGCATGGCGGCGCCATCATGGCCTTTGCCGACACGCTCGGCGCCGCCGCGACGGTGCTGAACCTGCCCGCGGGCGCCGGCACCACCACCATCGAATCCAAGACCAATTTTCTGGCGCCGGCGCCTGTCGGCAGCACGGTGCGGGGCGAAGCGACCCCGGTCCATCGCGGCAAGCGCACCATGGTGTGGCAGACGCGGATCACCACCGCCGAGGGCCGCCTCGTCGCCCTGGTGACGCAGACGCAGATGGTGCTGGACGCCAAGTGAGGGCGCCGGGCGGCAACTTCGGCGAGGGGCTGCGCTGGTGGCGCGACCGGCGCGGCCTGTCGCAGCTCGATCTCGCCGGCGATGCCGACACGTCGCAGCGCCATATCAGCTTTCTCGAATCCGGGCGCACCGGTCCCAGCCGCGAGATGGTGCTGCGGCTCTGCGCCGCGCTCGACGTGCCGCTGCGCCAGCAGAACGCGCTGCTGCTCGCCGCCGGCTATGCGCCGGCCTGGCGCGAAAGCGACCTTGCCGCGCCCGAGCTCGCCAAGGTCAATGCTGCGCTCGACTTCATGCTGGCGCAGCAGGAGCCGTACCCGGCGCTGGTCGTCGACCGGCGCTGGAACCTGCTGCGCGCCAACGCCGCTGCCGGGCGCCTCGTCGCGTTTCTGCTCGGCGCGGCGCCGAACGGCCCGGTCAACCTCGCGGAAACGATGGTCTCGCCCGCGGGGCTGCAGCCGCTCATCGCCAATTGGGACGAGGTGGCGCTTTACTTGCTGCGCGGCATCCAGGCCGATGCCATTGCCGACGGCACCTCCGAGACGGCGGCGCTGCTGCAGCGGCTGCTCGCCTATCCCGGCCTGCCGGCGCTGTCCCGGGCGCGGGTGCCGGAAGACGCGCGGGCGCCGGTGCTGGCCATCGAGTTCCGCAAGGGGGAGACGGCGCTCAGCCTCTTCACCACCATCGCCACTTTGGGCACGGCGCATGACGTGACCCTGCAGGAAATTCGCATCGAATGCTTCTTCCCCGCCGACGACGCGACCGCGGCCTGGTTCCGCCACCGGGCGGGCTAGCGGATCAGAACGCGGCGCGTTCCAGCGTGCCGGTGCTGGCCATGCGGGGATCGGGGCGGCTGCCCCAACTGTCGAAGAATTCGGGGCCGGGCGGCAGGCGCCGCGGCGCGCGCGGGGTCAGCTCCGGGAACTGCTCCATGCCGAAGCTGTATTCGACGGTCATGCCGTCGGGATCGAGCCAATAGAGGAAGGCGCTGCCCGAGGCGGGGTGGCGGCCCGGGCCATAGACGATCGGAACCTCGGCGGCGCGCAAACGATGGAGGGCGCGGCCGATATCGTCGATCTCGGTGACCATGAAATTGACGTGATGCCAGCCGTCCTCCGCCGCGTTGGCGACGCCGAAGCCGTGGTGGTAGGGGTTGGGAAAGCAGCGGAAGAAGCAGATCGCCTCGCCGATCGCATCGGATTCGGCGAAATTGAGCACGTCGCGCAGGAACGCGGTGACCCGGTGATAGCTGCGGGTGCGGATCACCGCATGGCCGATGCGCTGGATCTTGGCAACGCTCGGCGCGAAGGCGTAGGGGCGGGTTTCCGCCGGGCGATAGAACTCGAAGGTGACGCCGCTCTCGGGCTCGACCATGCGCAGGGCGCGGCCGAGTTGGCGGCGCCGCAATTCCTCGCCGGCCAGCTCGCGGCAGGGCACCTCGTGCTCGGCGAGGCGCCCTTGGAGCCGCTCGAACTGGCCCTCATCCTCGAGCATCCAGCCGACGCGCTTCAGGCCCGGCTTTGCCGCCGCATGGAGGACGATGTTGTGGTGATCGGCATCGCAGCGCAGCAGCACCTCGCCTGCGGCGCCCGTGCCGACGAACTCGAGCCCCACGATCCTCTCATAGAAGTCGCGCGAGCGCGCGAGGTCGGTGACGTTCAACTCGACATAGCCGAGCTTCTGGTAGCGGATCATCGCGCCCTCCCTCATGGCTCTGCCGCTTGCGCAGCGGTCGGCGCATCGCCGGCGATCGTGGTGCGGCGCATGTCGCGCGGCGCGCTCTCGTCGAAGCGGCGCACGCGGTGCATGGTCTGGCGGTTGTCCCACATGACGAGGTCGAAAGGCCGCCAGCGATGGACATAGACGAAGCGGGGCGCCGTCGCATGCTCGGTCAAGTCGCGCAGAAAGGCGCGCGCCTCCGGCACCGGCCAGCCGACGATGGCGCCGGCGTGCGAGGAGAGGAACAGCGATTTGCGACGGGTCGCGGGATGAACGCGCACGAGGCGCTGGCGGACCGGCCGGAACATGGCGCGCTCCTCGGGCGTGAGCTCGGTGAAGCCCAGCGCCGCGCGCGAATGGATCAGCGAATGCTCGGTGACGAGCTCCTCGATTTCGGCGCGGGTCGCCGCGTCGAGCGCGTCATAGGCGGCGCGCATATCGGCGAATTCGGTGTTGCCGCCGCTCGTCGCGATGCGGCGTGCCGAGAGCAGCGAGTACTTGGCCGGGACGGCGCGGTAGGAGCTGTCGGAATGCCAGAGGCGGTTGCCGAGATTGAAGAGGCGCCGCCGGTCTTCGCGGGCGAGCGGCCGGTCGTCGCGGTCGAGATTGGAGACGTCGATCATCTCGGGACCGAGCCGATACTGCTCGGGCTTGGCGATGTGGCCGCCGGCCGAGTCTTCGAGCGCGCCGAAATGCCGGGTGAAGGCGAGCTGCTCGGCGTCGGTGAGGCGCTGGTCGCGGAAGACCAGGACGGCGAGAGCGTCGATCGCCGCCTGCAGCGCCGCGACCTCGGCGGCGGCAAGCGGCGCCCGCAAATCGATCTCCGACACCTCGCCGACGAAATCGCCTTGCAGCGGCCGGACCGACAGCGCCATCGCCATCCTCCCTGCCGGTCATTTTAGCCCGCCCGCGGCACGCCGTCATCCGGCGGCCCGCAAGTCGCGCGCGGCGTTTGCTTGCTATTTCTTGATCGCGGCGCTGCGCTTTCCCGCCTGTCGGCCGGTGCCGCGGCCGAGCCCGATCTTCTTGGCGAAGGCCGAGCGCTGTTGCGCGTAATTGGGGGCGACCATGGGATAGTCGGCCGGCAGGCCCCATTTCTGCCGATACTCGTCCGGCGTCAGGTTGTAGGTCGAGCGCAGATGCCGCTTCAGCATCTTCAGCTTCTTGCCGTCCTCAAGGCAGATGAGGTAGTCGGGCGTGATCGATTTGCGCACCGGCACCGCCGGCTTCAGCGGCTCCGACTTCGCTTCGCCGCCGCGGCCCTCGAGCGCCTTCAGCGACAGGTAGACGGCGCTGATCACTTCGGTGAGCTGCGCCGTCGGTAGCGTGTTGTTGCTGACGTAAGCGGCCACCACCTCGGCCGTCATGCGCAGCAGTTCCTCGTCCGGCACCTTATGCGGCGCTTGCTCGGCCATTACCCGCATCCCCCCAATCTATGCAAGAAAATTGCCGGCATAATTGCAGGGCGAGTCTCGGCTGTCAATCAAAACCACTTGCGCCGCGAATAATGAAGACTTGGAAGCGCCGAGATGGACCGGATAGAGCGAAAATGCGCAAGACGAAATATCAATATTGGGGAGCGATCGGCAGAGATGTTGGCACATGCGGCCCCGTTTTAGTGGCCGGCGCCCGAGCGTCCACTTCGCCGGCATGGCAGAACCGCGGGGAAGAGGGGGCAACGACGCGACGAATGGTAGGCGGCTGGCAAGCCACCGCGACATCTGGTAGGATTACTCGGCACAATTGTTCCCGTGAGGTCGATGTCCGAAACGGTCGCCATCGCCGCCGATCATGGCGGCTTCGAGCTGAAGAGCATCCTGCTGCCGGAGCTGCGCGCGCTCGGCTTCGAGGTGCTCGATCTCGGCACGACGAGCGGCGATGCCGTCGATTATCCCGACATGGCCGAAAGCCTCGCCCTGCAGATGCGCGAGGGGCGCGCCGGGCGCGGCGTGCTGATCTGCGGCACCGGCATCGGCATGTCGATCGCGATCAACCGCCATCCTGAGTTGCGCGGCGCCTTGGTGCACGATGCCTTGACCGCGCGCCTTGCCCGCCAACATAACGATGCGAACGTCCTGGTTCTCGGCGGTCGGGTGCTCGGCCCCGAGCTCGCCAAGGACTGCCTCAAGACGTTCTTCACCACCAGCTTCGACGGCGGCCGCCATGCGCGGCGCGTCGCCAAGCTGTCCTGACCGCCGCCCTTTTCCCGAGACAGGTCCCCCCATGCCCTCCCGCAACCCTGCCGCCCAGCTCCCGCTTCCCGATCGCTTCTTCTCCGCCTCGCTGGCAGAGAGCGATCCCGAGATCGCCGCCGCGATCGGCCGCGAGCTGCAGCGCCAACGCGATCAGATCGAGCTCATCGCCTCGGAGAACATGGTCTCGCGCGCGGTGCTCGAGGCGCAGGGCTCGGTGCTCACCAACAAATACGCCGAAGGCTATCCCGGCCGGCGCTACTACGGCGGCTGCGAGTTCGTCGATGAGGCCGAGCAGCTGGCGATCGACCGGGCGAAGCAGCTCTTCGGCTGCGCCTTCGCCAATGTCCAGCCGCATTCGGGCTCGCAGGCGAACCAGGCGGTGTTCCTCGCCTGCCTCAAGCCGGGCGACACCGTGCTCGGCATGGACCTTGCCGCGGGCGGGCATCTGACGCATGGCTCGCCGGTCAACGTTTCCGGCCGCTGGTTCCGCGTCGTCAGCTACGGCGTTCGCCGCGACACCGCGCTCATCGACTACGACCAGCTCGAGAGCGTCGCGCGCGCCGAGCGGCCGCGCCTCATCATCGCCGGCGGCTCGGCCTACTCGCGCATCATCGATTTCGCCCGCTTCCGCCACATCGCCGACGAGATCGGCGCCGTGCTGATGGTGGATATGGCGCATTTCGCCGGCCTCGTTGCCGGCGGCGTCTTCCCGAGCCCACTGCCGCATGCCCATGTCGTCACCACGACGACGCACAAGACGCTGCGCGGGCCGCGCGGCGGCATGATCCTCGGCAATGACGAGGACCTCTTCAAGAAGATCAACAGCGCGGTGTTTCCGGGACTGCAGGGGGGACCCCTCGAGCACGTCATCGCCGCCAAGGCGGTGGCGCTGGGCGAAGCGCTGACGCCCGAGTTCCGCAGCTATGCGCGCGCGGTGCTGGAGAATGCGCGCACGCTCGCCGCGAGCCTTGCCGAAAGCGGCCTTGCCATCGTTTCGGGCGGCACGGATTCGCACCTCATGCTGGTCGATCTGCGGGCGAAGGCGCTGACTGGAAAGCTCGCCGAGGCGGCGCTCGAGCGCGCCGGCATCACCTGCAACAAGAACGGCATCCCTTTCGATCCGGAGAAGCCGACGGTGACGTCGGGCATCCGGCTCGGCAGCCCGGCGGCGACGACGCGCGGCTTCGGCCAGGCGGAGTTCCGCCAGGTGGGAGCGCTCATTGCCGAAGTGCTCGACGGGCTCGCGGCGAAGGGAGACGGCAGTCACGCGGTCGAGGTGGCGGTGCGGCGGAAAGTGAGCGCGCTCTGCGCCCGCTTTCCGGTCTATCCCGCCTAGGCGCCGGAACCGCTCAGGGGGAGATCAGGGATGCGTTGTCCGTTCTGCGGCTCCGAAGACACCCAGGTGAAGGATTCGCGTCCGACCGATGATCGCGCCGCCATCCGCCGACGGCGTCTTTGCCCCAATTGCGCCGCGCGCTTCACCACCTTCGAGCGGGTGCAGCTGCGCGAGCTCACCGTCGTCAAGAAGGGCGGCCAGCGCCAGCCCTTCGACCGCGACAAGCTTGCGCGGTCGATCCATGTGGCGCTGCGCAAGCGCCCGGTCGAGCCCGATCGGGTCGAGCGCGTCATCAACTCGATCGTGCGCCAGCTCGAGAGCTCCGGCGAGACCGACATCCCGAGCGAGCTGATCGGCGAGCTGGCGATGGAAGCGCTGGCCTCGCTCGACCAGGTGGCCTATGTCCGCTTCGCCTCGGTCTACCGCAATTTCCGCGAGGCCAAGGATTTCGGCGAGTTCATCGGCCGCGTCGGCAACACCGTCGACGGCGACTGAGCCGCGGCGCGGCATGAACGATCTCGGCTACATGAAGGCGGCGCTGGCGCTGGCGCGGCGCGGGCTCGGATCGGTGTGGCCGAACCCGGCGGTCGGCTGCGTGCTGGTGAAGGAGGGGCGGGTGGTCGGCCGCGGCTGGACGCAGCCGGGCGGCCGGCCGCATGGCGAGACCGAGGCACTGGCGCGTGCCGGCGACGCGGCGCGCGGCGCCACCGCCTATGTCAGCCTCGAGCCGTGCTGCCATTGGGGCAAGACGCCGCCCTGCACCGATGCGCTGATCGCCGCCGGGGTGAAACGCGTGGTGATGCCGCTCGAGGATCCCGATCCTCGCGTCTCCGGCCAGGGCATCGCGCGGCTGCGCGAGGCCGGCATCGAGGTCGCGGTCGGGCTCGCCGCGGCCGAGGCCGAAGAGGTCAACGCCGGCTTCTTCCTGCGGCTGCGCCAGGGTCGGCCGCTGGCGACGCTGAAGCTCGCCACCACACGCGACGGCCAGCTCGCTACCGCGACGGGTGAAAGCCGCTGGATCACCGGCGCGCTGGCGCGCGACCGCGCCCATCTGCTGCGCGCCAGCCACGACGCGGTGCTGATCGGCAGCAACACCGTGATCACCGACGATCCGCTGCTCACCTGCCGGCTTCCCGGCCTCGATCACCGCAGCCCCGTGCGCCTCGTCCTCGACAGCCGTCTCAACGTGCCGCTCACCGCGCGCGTCGTCGCCGAGGCGCGGCAGGTCCCGACCTGGTTCATCACGCTGCGGCACGGCGATGCCGCGCGGCGCGAGGCGTTCCTTGCCTGCGGGGTCGAGCTTATCGAAGTGCCGGCGACCGCGGCGCACATGGTCGACATGAATGCCGCGTTCCAGGAGCTCGGTCGGCGCGGCTTGACCCGGGTGCTGGTGGAAGGCGGCTCGACATTGGCGGCGGTGCTGCTGCGCGCCGGGCTCATCGACCGCCTCGCCTGGTTCCATGCGCCGATGCTGTTCGGCGGCGACGGCATTCCGGCCGTGGCCGGCTTTGGCCTCCGCCATCTCGCCGATGCCTGGCGCTTTGAGCGCGTCGCGCTGGAGACGGTGGGGGACGACGTGGTGGAGACACTGAAGCGGCGCTGAGGCGCGCCGCGTCTCAGCACGGCACGTCGCCGTTGACCGTGCAGCGCCGGATGACGCGCGGCTCGTGCGCGGTATCGTAAGTTCCGGCGCGGTGCAGCAGGCAGCGATTGTCCCAGACGATGAAGTCGCCGGGGCGCCAGCGATGAGTATAGATGCGCGCCGCGGCGACGATGCGCTCGTTCAGCGCCTCGACGAAGGCGCGGCCCTCGGCGTAGTCCATCCCGAGGATGGTCTCGGCATGGTCGCCGAGGAAGACGCATTTGCGTAGGGTCTCGGGATGCGTGCGGATGACGGGGTGATCGACCGGCGGCACCGCCTGGCGCTGCGCCTCGGTCAGCGGCTCCTCGCCGTGGCGGCGATCGCGCGAGAAGTTGAGATTGTGGATGGCGCGCAGCCCGGCGAGCCGCGCCCGCTCGGCGGGGGCGAGCGCGTCATAGGCCGCATACATGTCAGCAAAGCTCGTCTCGCCACCGGAAGTCGGCATCTGCTCGGCATAGAGCATGGTCGCCTGGCCCGTGTCGCGGCGCCAGGACCCGTCGGTGTGCCAGACGAGCGTGCCGCGATCGGGATGCTTGCCGCTCGGCCGCCCGTCCGGGCCGAGGTTGGACAGGCTATAGAGCTCGGGATACGCGCCGGCGTGATACTGATCCATCACATGGACCTGCACCTCGCCGAAGCGGCGGGCGAAGGCGACCTGGGCGCCGGGCGGCAGATCCTGGTCGCGGAACAGCAGCAGCTGATGCGCGAGAAAGGCGGCATAGACCGCCGGGAACACGCGGTCGTCGATCGCGGCGACCGGCAGGCCCTGCACCTCGACGCCGAGCCCGCCCGGAAGCGGCGCCAGGCGCAAGGCGGCGGGGGCATCGGGTGGGAAAGCGGTGCGCTGCATGGAGGCCCTCCATGGACGAGCGGCAGGAAACGCTATCTCAACCGATGCTGCCGGGTCAAACCGTCTCCGCGCATCACCAGGCGGGCACCATGCCGATGACATAGGGACCGGTCGGCAGGCGGACGATGCTGCGCTCGGCGCTGCCGGTGACGACGCCGACCTCGTCGCTGAGATATTCGAGCTCGTCGAGAATGGTTTCGAGGGCGCCCGTTTCATAGGCCGCCGAGGGCACGCCCTGGCGATAGTCGGGCGCGCGCCGGAGCTCGGGTTTGACCCGGATCGCCACCACCGCCACCGGCGTACTGCCGATCCGTGCCGTCCCCATCAAAAGGATCGTCGGATCTTCGGCCGGGCCGCACTCCTCGAGGACCCGCGGCCATTCCAAAGCCGGGCACTCCACTGTCATGTCGACGTCCTCCCTTCCGGCTCGCTTCGGTCCGCGCGGCCGCGGATCGGCTAGTCCGGATAAATTTTGACGCTACTGGCAACCGAATCCGCAACATGCTCCTTCGAAATCACGCCGACGACGTTCTCCGGCCGTGGCGCGGCATCGCCGCTCACCACCAGCGCCATGATGGCGTGCTTGCGCCACATCTCCTGGATGACGTCGAAGACGATTTCCTCCGCGCCCACGACGACGAAGTCGCGACTGGCGATCTCGTGCAGCGCAAAGCCGCTCTGGGCGTGCTCCGGCACGCGGCGCAGCGCCGTATTGACGCGCAGCACGCCGAGGATCCGGTCGCTCTCTTCGACCACGACATGCCGCATCCGGCCCTGGTTGTCGGGCTGCGCGAGGAAGGCGTCGAAGCTCATCTCTCCAGGCGCCCGGGCGATGTCGGTCGCCATCACCTCGCGGGCGCGGCGCACCAGGAACATGTTGGCGTGCAGCGCCTTGGGGATGACGTGGCCGCGGCGAAAGAGCTTCAGCGTGTAGATGTTTTCGCGCGAGAGCAGCCGGCGGACGCCGACGCTCATGGCGACGGCGAGGATCATCGGCATGACGATGTCGTAATCGCGGGTCATCTCGAAGATCATCGTCACCGCCGTCATCACCGCGCCGGTGCTGCCGCCGACCATCGCTCCCATGCCGACCATGGCGAAAGCCGGGACGTTGAGGGCGAGCGGCAGGCCCAGCCCATTGAACAGCGCGGCAAACGCGCCGCCGATCGTGGCGCCCATGAACAGCGAGGGCGAGAAGATGCCGCCCGACGAGCCCGAGCCGAGGCTGAGCGAGGTCGCCAGCAGCTTGCCGGCGTAGAGCAGCAGAAGGATCCCGACGGTCGAAAGCTGCCCGTTGAGGACCGCCTCGACCGTGGCATAGCCGACGCCTTCGACGTAATAGTGGCCGAAACCGACCATCAGCCCGTACATCAGCAGACCGACGAGCAGCATGCCGAAGATGTGCCGGACGTAGCTTCCCTTGATCCGGTCGAAGAGGTCTTCGAAGAGATGGAGGCCGCGAATGAACCCCGTCGCCGCGACGCCGACCACCGCGCCGAGCAGCGCATAGAGGAGGAGCGTCGCCAGCGCGCTCGCGTCCACGCTGAGCGGCGGCAGCGGCGGCACCATGAAGGCGGGCTGCCGGCCGAAGAAGAAGCGGCCGATGAAGGTCGCGGTGCCCGTCGCGATTGCCGCCGGCAGGAAGGTGCGGACGCTGACCTCCGGCATCATCAGCTCGATGGCGAACATGACGCCGCCGATCGGCGTGTTGAAGGTGGCGGCGATGCCGGCACCGGCGCCGGCGGCAACCAGCGTGATGCGCTGCCCGGCGGTCATGGGCACGATCTGGCCGAGGGTCGATCCGAAGGACGAGCCGATCTGGATGATCGGCCCTTCGCGCCCGACCGCGGCGCCGCTGCCGATGGCGATTGCCGAGGCGAGCGACTTCACCAGCGCGACCACGGGGCGGATGATGCCGCCCTTGTAGTAAATCGCGTCCATCACTTCCGGGACGCCGTGGCCCTTGGCCTCGGGCGCGAATTTGGTGACGAGGAAGGTAATGCCGATAGCGCCGATGACCGGCACCAGGATGATCCCGGCGCCCCAGGGGCTCGGCGGCGTGAAGACATTGGCGTCGTAATGGACGCTGAGCCGACCGAGGAAGAGCACGTTGTGAATGAAGCCGATCAGGTCGCGGAAGGCGACGGCGCCGAACCCGGCGATGACGCCGACGAGGAGGGCGAGCAGCGACAGCTCAACGAGCCCGACCCGGCGGCGCTCGTCGAGCTCTGCCGGCGGCGGGGGCACGGCGCCGCCGGGGCCGGTGGGTCGCGGCTGAGGCGGCTGAAGCGTCGAGGGCTCGGACATTTTTCGCCTCTGATCAAAGGAAATTTAAGCCCGGCTGGGGGCGGCGGTCTACCGCCGGTCGCGCTCCTATACCAATGTATCCTCGCGCCATCGAGTCACGCCCGGTTGCAAAGCGCTGTGCACCGATGCAAGGGCGTCCCGTGACAGGCGGCGGCGGACGCATTAAGGTCGTCCGGCCATGTTCACCGGGATCATCAGCGATGTCGGCAAGGTGCGGTCGGCGATACCGGGCGGCGATACCACATTCGTGCTCGAGACGGCCTATGACACGCGCGGGATCGCCATCGGTGCCTCGATCGCCTGCGCTGGCGTCTGCCTCACCGTGACCGAGACCGGCGCGGGCTGGTTCAAGACCGTGGCCTCGGCCGAGACGCTGGCGCGCAGCACGCTGGGGCGCTGGCGGCCGGGAACCCCCGTCAACCTCGAGCGCGCCGTAAAGGTGGGCGACGAGCTCGGCGGCCACCTCCTCAGCGGCCATGTCGACGCCGTGGCGGAGATCGTGGCGCGCCGGCCGGAGGGGGATTCGCTCCGCTTCGTCGTCGAGGTTCCCGCCGGCTTCGAGAGGGCGATCGCGCCCAAAGGAGCGGTGGCGCTCGACGGCGTCTCGCTTACCGTCAACGAGGTCGAGGGGCGGCGCTTCGGCGTCAACATCATTCCGCATACCCAGGCGCACACCACCTTCGGCGCCGCCGGGGCGGGCGACCTCCTCAATCTTGAGATCGACCTCATCGCCCGCTACGTCGCCCGGCTCCTTGGAAAGGATTTCTGAGAGCATCACGGGACTTCACGGCGGATCATCGTCTATCATCGTTTTACATAGGAAATAACGCGACTTAGGCGCCTTCGCCGTGGAGAATGAAGGCAACGCGCCGGGTTGGTGGCGACGCTCCAACAGCCATCACAACGGCCATCATGGCGAGGGACGATGATCACAGAATCGCAAATCAAGTCGGCAATGCGCAAGATCAGCGGGAAGGAGCGGGCGCGCATCGATCTTCGTGATCGCGGCGCCCGCGGTGCCGGGCGTCTCCTTTTCCGGGTCC
>DASQSR010000526.1:0-3483 GCA_035642295.1 Allostellaceae bacterium
GCGCTCGAGTTGCGCTTTCTAGCGCAACTCGAGCGCGGGATCGATCAGCACGACGCTCCCGGGCGCGGTCGCGCGTGCCAGCACCCGGGCGAGCTCGGCGCGCCCGGGATCCTCCGCTTGCGCCACGTCGCGCGTCACCCGCTTCCCCGCACCGAGCAGGAAGGCCGGCACGATCAGCGCCAGCGTGACAAGGCGCAGTGTCGTCCAGTGCGGCACACCGAGGCGGCCGAGCGCGGCGAGGACGAAAGCGAGCCACAGCAGCAGGACGAGCGCCGCCGGCCGAAAGAGATAGAGCTTGGCCAGCACGCCGGTGTCGCGATCCAGCGCCGCCGCCGCAACGGCGAGCGCCAGATAGAGCAGCAGCAGCACGAGCCAAAGCGCAACGGGTCGGAGCCGCGCCAGCTCCGGAAGGCGCCGGAGCACGGCGCAAGCGACCAGCATCCCGAGCGCCAGCAGCATGCCGGGCAGCCACTGGGCAAGGAAGCTCCGCGCGTCGTGAAACGGCGCCGTGTGGTGCGGCACGCGCAGGAACGAATAGATGAAGTCGGCCGATGGCATGCCGGGCGCCGATGCCGCTGCCGGGTCGCCGAGCCGCGATGCCGCGATCCAGGCGACAAGCGGCGCCACCAGCAGCGCATAGAGCCCGACCGCCGCCGCGGCGGAGCGCAGCGCGCGGCGCTCTTCGAGGAGACGCAGCCCCAGCGCCGCCGGGAACCAGAAGGCGCCGACCAGCACATGGAACCAGGTGGCGGCGGCGAAGAAGGGCGCGGCGCGCACCAATCCCCTCCCCCCCATCACCGTGGCAAGGCCGGCGAGGACCAGGACATAGGCGGCGACCTTGGCCTCGACGCTGAAGAACAGCCATTCCTCGCCGAACATCGCCTGGCCGAGCAGCGCGAACACCACCAGCGCCAGAACGCCGTCGAGCGCCTCGAGGCCGAAGCGGCGGAAGAGCGCGGCGAGCACCAGCGTGTAGAGCATGGCGGCGAGAAGGCGCGCCAGGATCTGCGCGCCGCTATAGCCGACGCCGGCGATCAGCCAGCCGAGGAGATGGTCGGCAAGGAAGCGGTGGTGCGAGCTGTCGAAGACGGCGCTTTCCGCCAGTGGCGGCGCCGGGGAGACGCTGGCGAAGGCGAGCTGGAAATAGTTCTCCTCGTTCCCGGTCAGAACCCCGTCCGGCGGGATGAGGCAGAGCAGCACCAGCAGCAGCGCGGCGACCCCCGCCGCCTCGTGCCGCCACCAGCGCCTCCCCGCCGGCATGGGCCGCGGCGTCAGGCGGATCTGGCGAGGACGCGCTCGACGAGGCGCGCCCAGTAAGAGGCGCCGATCGGCAGGATCTCGTCGTTGAAGTCGTAATGCGCATTGTGGAGGCTGGCACCGTTGCGGCCGTTGCCGATGAAGATGTAGGCGCCGGGTTTCGCCTGCAGCATGAAGGCGAAATCCTCCGAGCCCATGGTCGGCGTCAGCTCGCGATCGACATTGGCCTCGCCCACCACTTCGGTGGCGATCGTGGCCGCGGTCTCTGCCTCCGCCGGGCTGTTGACCGTGGCCGGATAGCGCCGCTCATAGCGCAGCGCGACGCTGGCACCCATCGAGGCGGCGACGCCCTCGGCAATGCGGCGGATGCCGGCTTCGATCTTGTCCTGCAGCTCCGGCTTGAAGGCGCGCACCGTGCCGCGCAGCACGACCTCCTCGGGGATGACGTTCCAGGTGTCGCCGCCATGGATCTGCGTCACGCTGACGACGGCGCTGTCGAGCGGGTGGAGCGAGCGGCTGGCGATGGTCTGGAGGCCGAGGGCGATCTGCGCCGCGGCGACCACGGGATCGATGCCGAGATGCGGCAGCGCCGCATGCGTCCCCTTGCCCTTGACGGTGATCTCGAAAATGTCGAAGGACGCCATCATCGCCCCGGGGCGCAGCGCGAACTTGCCGGCCTGCATGCCCGGCCAGTTATGCATGCCGAAAACCGCCTCGACCGGGAATTTCTCGAACAGCCCTTGCTCGACCATGACGCGGCCGCCGCCTTCGTTCTCCTCCGCCGGTTGGAAGATGAAATGGACGGTGCCGGCGAAGTTCCGGGTCTCGGCGAGGTAGCGCGCCGCGCCCAGCAGCATCGTCGTATGCCC
Organism: Allostellaceae bacterium; assembly: GCA_035642295.1. Lineage (GTDB taxonomy): Bacteria > Pseudomonadota > Alphaproteobacteria > ATCC43930 > CGMCC-115725 > DAHUYF01. The sequence continues at coordinate 2,127 of DASQSR010000526.1, forward strand.
GTCATGGCCGCAGGCATGCATGCGGCCGGGATTCTGCGAGGCGTAGTCGACGCCGTTCTGCTCGTGGATGTGGAGCGCGTCCATGTCGGCGCGCAGCGCGATGGCGCGGCTGCCGGGCGCAGCGCCGCGCAGCGTGCCGACGACGCCGGTGCCGGCGAGGCCCCGATGCACCTCGATGCCGAACTCCTGCAGCCGCCGCGCGACGAACTCCGCGGTCTGCTTCTCCTCGAAGGCGGTCTCGGGATGGGCGTGGAGCTCGTGCCGCCAGAGGGTGAGGTCCTTGTGGAAATCGGCGATGCGGTTGACGATCGGCATGGGCGTCGTCCTTCAGTCGAGCTTCTGGCTGATTTCGAGGCGGTTGCCGCCGGGGTCGCGGAGATAGAAGCGGCGCAGTCCCGGCGTCGGCTGCCGGTCGGGGATGATGGCAAGGCCGCGGCGGCGCAGCTCGGCTTCGAGCGCGTCGACATCGGCCACGTCATAGGCGATATGCCGGCGCGACGCGCCGTTGGCGGCGGGGTCGACGTCTTCCAGCGAGACGTGAAGCTGCACGTCGCCGAGCTGGTACCACATGCCACCATTGCGCGCGAGCGCCGGCGGCTTCGGGATCTCGGGAAACCCCAGCCCTTCGCCATAGAAGCGCCGGGTCTCGGTCTCGAGCGCCCCCGGCACGGTGATCTGCACATGGTCCATGCGAAAGCGCGGCTGGCTCAAGGCTCCTCCCTCGGGCGTATGCTACCGGAGCCGCGGGCGTCCTTTCAACCGCGGGTCTCCCTTGCCTTTTCGCCGCTTGACCCGCCCCTGCCCCGGCGGGGACGATGGCACGCAAGAGAAGAACGATCGGGGACGATTAATCGGGCATGCCGGATTTTCCCTCGGGCTCGGCTGAGGCGGCCAGCATCGAGACCCGGACTTCTTGGGTCGTGGCCTTTGCCGCCCTTGCCATCATGAGCATCTCCTACGGCGCCCCGCTCGTCGCGGTGGTGGCGCTGAAGCCGATCGCCGCCGATCTCGGCAGCGCGCGCGAGGTGCCTTCCCTCGCCTATTCGCTCGCCTGGTTCGGCACCGCCGTCGGCGGTCTCGCCATGGGCCGGATCGCAGAACGCATCGGCGTGCGCTGGACGGCGGGCTTCGGCGCGCTGATGATCGGGCTCGGCCTCTTCGTCGCCACGCTGGGCGCGGCCTGGCAGCTCTATCTCGGCTATGGCCTCCTGGTCGGCCTCATCGGCAATGCCGGCATCAACGCGCCACTCTATATCTATGTCAGCCACTGGTTCGACCGGCGCCGCGGCACCGCCCTGGCGCTGATCTCGAGCGGGCAATACGTCGCCGGCGCCCTGTGGCCGCCGCTGTTCGAGCA
>DASQSR010000527.1:0-13252 GCA_035642295.1 Allostellaceae bacterium
CCGAGGAGCTGAGCCGCGCGGCGCGACACGTCGATGATGCGACCGTTGACGTAGGGGCCGCGGTCATTGACGCGGAGCTCTATGGAGCGGCCATTCTCGAGATTGGTCACCTGAACGATACTCGGCATCGGCAAGGTCGGATGCGCCGCCGTCAGCGCGTTGAGATCGAAGATTTCGCCATTGGCCGTGCTCCTGCCGTGAAACTCCTTGCCGTACCACGAAGCGATCCCGGTCTCGTCGTAGTTCCAGTCCACGGCCGGGTAGTACCAGACGCCGCTGACCTCATAGGGCTGTCCGACCTTGTAGGTACCGTGCTCAAGAGCCTGCCCGGACGGCGTAGGGCTGCGGCCGGCGCAGGCCGCGAGCCCCGCCACGAGGCCGACAATGACAAGGTTCTGGACGAGGCGGCGGATCATGGAGCGGTCGGCAGCGCTAACCCATATTTAGTATAGCCTATTGCGATTCGATACTATCTGCAAGCAGTCCGACCGCGCTGGCAAAGTAATTTGAGCTGTTCCATTTCAGCAGCACGCGGTAATTGCCGTAGACGATGACGGCCGGCCCCTCATCGCCGCCTGGCTTCAGGATCGAGGCGTCGAGCGCGCGCCGAGGCAACGGGCTGCCATCGGCGCACCGCACGCCAAGCCGCCGCCATTCGGCCAGCGATCGCGTCACCCCGGCGCCGAGAAGAGTGGGCTCGAACCCCTTGGGAAGCTTCACTTCCCGGCCCCAGGTCTCGTCCCCGCGCCAGCCCAACTGCGCGAGGTAATTGGCGATCGAGGCGAAAACATCCGCGCGCCGATGCCAGATATCGCGCTTGCCGTCGCCGCTATAGCTCACGGCATAGAGCAGGAAGCTCGATGGCATGAACTGGCTCTGCCCCATGGCGCCGGCCCAGGATCCGAGCATCTCCTTGGGGTCGACGCCGTCCTCATCGACGATGCGAAGCGCGTTGATCAACTCCTTGCGGAAAAAGGCGCTTCTCCTCCCATCATAGGCCAAGGTCGCGAGTGCGGCGATGACCGGGAACCTGCCGGTCACCTCGCCGAAGGTGGTCTCGATCCCCCAGAGAGCGACGATGAAGCGAGGTTGGAGGCCGTAGCGGCGGCCGATCGCGGCCAGGAGCTTCCGGTTCTGCCGCAGCTTCTCGCGCGCCGCCGCGCGCCGCTCGGAGCTGACGACGCGGGCGAGATAATCCTCATAAGTGACAGTGTTCTCGGGCTGCTCGCGATCGAGCTCGAGGACCCGCGGTAACGGCTTCAAGTCGGCAAGGGCGCGATCGAGGGTCGTCGGGCGAATGCCGTCGGCGAGCGCCTCACGGCGCAGCCCCGCGAGCCAAGTGGCAAAATCCGCGTCGGCGGCGCGCGCCGGAACGATCGCAAAGACGCCGAAGGACAGGAGCAGGGCGAGAACCAGGCGACGAGCGAACACGGCAATCTCTTCAGCGATTCGATATCGAAACGATCCGCGGTTGTTCCGATGGACGCCCCGCGCGATGATCCATCAGCTTACAACCGGAATGGTTAAATTTTACTCAAAACCCGGACGTCTCGCACGCAAAATCAATGGGGTAGGCAACGCTCGGCGGGGTCGGCCCGGCGCCGTCGAAAGGGGCAGGATCAGCCAAGCAGCGCCTGGGCCGCCTCTCGCAACGCCGGCGGCAGCGGCGCCGAGCGCCGGGCCTCGAGGTCGAAATGAACCCCCGACTGGTGGAAGACCGCGAGAAGCTCACCGCCCTTGGCGCGGCGCAGCTCGTGCCGCAGCCGCAACGACGACTTGCCGGCGGCAAGGAGCCGGCTCGTCACCGCCACCCCGTCGCCCGCGCCCGGCGGCGTCGCCACCAGATGAAGCCGCGTTTCGAAGGTGGAAAAGCCGCGGCGCTGCTCGCGCATATAGGCCGAGGTCATGCCGAAGGCGCCGCAGACGAAGAGGCAAGCATGGGCGAAACGATGGACATAGCCCGAGAGCAGCAGCTCGCCGCGCTCGTCGACCTCCGCCGTCTTCACCCGGTCGCGGCCGCTGTCGATGACGCGCGCGCCGGGCGCCGGCTCCGGCAGCGGCTCGAAGCCGGGGCTGCTCCAGGGCGTTGCTGCGGCCACCAGGGCGCGCCGCATCTCGCCGCTGCCGCCATAAGGAAGCGTCCGGGGTGCCAGGCGGTGCTCGACCAGGGTGGCCACCTCGCCGCTCGCGGCTTCCACCAGCTCATGGCCGATCGCCAAATCCTCGCCTTCGCCGCCGATGATGCCGCTCGTCGCCACCATGCCGTCGCCGGCGCGCAGCTCCCTCTGATAGCGCACCAGCACCTCGCTGGTGCGCCAGGCGGCGGCCGGCGGCATGCCCGGGTTCAGCCTCTCGATGAGCGTGAAGGCGGCGTCGGTGAAGCGGTCGAAATAATAGGCGATGGTCAGGTGCCCCATCACATCGCATTCCCACGCCGCAACGACGCTGCGATAGGTTTCGGCGCGGACTCCGCTCTCGGCCATGGGCTCTCCTTTTTACGGGCGGCGACTATGCCACGCCGCTGCCGGCGAGGTAAGCGCGCACGAAGGGCGAGATCTCGGCGGCGAGAACCGCCGCGGGCATCATGAATTCGGCCGCCATGATCTCGCGCCGGTCAGGATAGAGCCTCGGATGGGCGGCCAGGCGCAGCTCGAAGATCGCGACATGGTCATGCCGCCAGTCCCACAGCACGGTCATTTCGCGGGCGAGCGTCAGCGCATCGGGCGCCACCTCAAGCCCGACCTCCTCGGCCAGCTCGCGGCAGGCGCCGGCGCGCGGCGCCTCGCCCGGGCCGAGCCCGCCGCCGGGAAAGTCGAGGGTGCGGCGATAGGAGGGGCGCAGCATCAGCACCCGCCCCTCGTGCCAGACCGCGACCATGGCGCCGCGGTGGTGCGGCCGCCGCAGGAACCACCAGAGGCGCAGCGTCCTGTAGGCGAGGCGGTAGGCGAAACGGTATCCGGCATTGACCAGGGCGCGCATCGGGCCTCTCACCGGCCTTCTATGGCGCCTTCCGATCGCCGCTGCAATTCGCCGCGCGAGTTCGCCGTGCCCCCTTATTTAGTAGAGCGCCCGCCCCTTCTGAGTGCATGGAAGACGAGTTTTCCGCACTGCAGCACGCGCAATCAGCGAATACTTCCGCATCCGTAAAATTTTACAAAAATCCGGCGCGAATGCACTTGTGATTAATGCGCGTTTAAGCTTTTGTCTTCGCCGAGCGTCATCGGGAGGAGACAATGACCGAAGGGTCACCGCATCACACCGGCTTCCGCCTCGGCGCAGCGCCAGTCCGGCCGGCCAAAAAACAGGTATTGCGCGCCCATATGTCGGCGTTGGCGCGACGGCTCTACGGCCCTGATGTGCCGGGAGGCCAGTATCGCAGTCTTGCCGCCGATATCCTGCGGGTGCGCCGGCGCGCTTCCGGCCGTTAGGACGAACCCTCGTGTCGAGCGACAACGTCCGCCGCCTGCGGCGGCCCGAAGGCACGGAGGCCGCGCCCGGCCGTCGCTGGAAGACCAATTGGCCGGCTGAGCTGGTGTCCCCCGCCGGCCGCGTCGGCTGCACCGTGCTCGACATCTCGAGCTGGGGCGCACGCGTGCGCGTCGACGGCGCCGTCGCGACCGCGGGGCGCGTGTGGCTCAATATCGAGTGCATCGGCACCGTCGGCGCCGACGTCGTGTGGCGGGACGAGCAGACGCTGGGCGTGCAATTCCTCGAGCAGCAGGCCTGGATTCGCCGCCTTTACTCGCATCGGCTCGACCCCAGCACCTGGCATCCCGCCGCCGGCTATCAGCCACTGTCCTGAAGCGCGCTCCGCCGCCGGGTCAGAGCCGACCGGCCTCGAAATCCTCGCAGGAATATCCCAAGAGGCTCAGCCCTTCCTCGAGATAATCGCCGAGCCCCGGCATGCCGGTGAGATAGGCGCTGGCGCTGCGGCGGTGCCGCTCATCGGCAAGGTCACGCGCCTCTTCCCATTCCGTTACGTCGAAATCGCCGCGCCCGAGCCAGGCGAGAGCAACCAGATCGATCGCCTCGTCTTCGTTGAGGCCGTCGATCGCGTCGCGCAGCTCCTGCAAGGTCGGATCGCCCGCGTAGTCCTCGAGGACGATGCGCTCCTCGTCATCGGCCGGATTCGAACCGTCATCGGTCTCGGCCGGCTCGACCTTGGCATCGAACTCGCGCGCCTTGACGATGATGTAGCAGACCTTCTCGAAGTTGATCTCCAACTCGACGTCGTCTTCGTTGTCGTCGTCCTCATCCATGGCCGTCCTTCCCCCGCGGCATGCGCCGTCGCGTCGCCATCGAAGCGGCTTCGCGGCAATGGCGTCCGCGTGCCCTGATCCACATCAACGTCCGAAAATCGCCGAGGTTTGCATCAAAGTATGCCGCGCGCAGGTCTCCCTCGCCTTCGCCCCATCGGCGCGAAGGCGATTGCCGGTCGCTTCGATCGTCTAGGCTGCCTGCCGCGCCCTGTGCAGCCGGGCCTTTTCCGCGCGGCACGACACTGCTAAGCCCATGTGCGACGGATGGGTGGCCGAGCGGTTTAAGGCACCGGTCTTGAAAACCGGCAGGGGTGCAAGCCCCTCGTGAGTTCGAATCTCACCCCATCCGCCATTTCAGACGGAACTGCCGCGTCACCCCATAGCGCGCCATAAACGCTCCGCCCGACAGAACGACAGCGCGCTCCCGGCCCCGCGAGGGGCCGCGAGCACACACGCCCCTTGCAACAGCGCCTATTGCGCCGGCACGCCCGGGCTCGGCGGCGTGAGCGGCGCGTCCGGGCTCGGGAAATAGCCGCTTTTCTGCTGCTTGTTCTGCGTCGATCCGGCGCTCGGTGTCGCGTTGGGCGAGTTCGGCTCGACCAGCGGCGCTCCGGACGTGCCGTAATAGGGGCCGCCGGTGCCGCCTGACGGCGTCGGCTGCAGCTGGTTCTGGGCGTTCGGATTGTTGGCCGGAACGAGAGGCCCGCCGGCGGCGCCGTAGCCTGGGGTCTTCGCGTTCTCGCTCGTCGGCGTCTGGCCGGGCATGGGTTGGTTCAGTGCATTGTTGCAGCCGCCGGCCATGAGCGCGACAAGACCGATCGCGTAAAGCATAAAGTTGCGCCTCATTGTTCTGGCCCCTTTCATGGTTTCCCATCATCGAGACTACTCCTCGGGAGAGGGCTGCCTATCGGGTAGATTCTGTAGGTCTCTCGCGCTGAACGTTCAGAGACGCGGGAGGTCTGCTACCGAGGCGGACGGCCGCCGCTATTCACCCTCGCCCCGCTTCGCGACATAGCCGTCGCGGGTCTGCGGCAACTTGCGGCCGAGGAGCCGCGAGGCGACCACCGTGCGCAGGATTTGCGCGGTGCCGCCGCCGATCGTGAACATGCGCGCGTCGCGGACCATGCGCTCCAGCGGCAGGTTGCGCGAGTAGCCGGCGGCGCCGAACAGCTGAAGCGCCGCATTGGTGACCCTGATTGCCATCTCCGCGGCGAAGATCTTCGCCTGCGCCGCTTCCAGAGCGTCGGGGAAGGAAGCGCCGGCCCCTGCGGCGGCCTTGGCGATCAACGCCTCGGCGGCGGCGATCTCGGTCGCCATGTCGGCCAGCATCCATTGCACGCCCTGGAATTCGGCGATTGGCCGGCCGAACTGCTCGCGCTCCTGGACATAGGCGAGCGCGAGCCGGTAGGCGCCCTCCGCCAGGCCGAGGGCCACCGTCGCGGCGCCGATACGCTGGCCGTTATAGGCCTCCATCAGATCGGCAAAGCCTTTCTTCAGCCCGCGCGGCGGCAGGATCAGCGCATCGGCCGGCACCGCCATGTCCTCGAACAGGATCTCCGCTTCGGGAATGCCGCGCAGTCCCATGGCCGGCTCGCGCCGGCCGATCCTCAATCCTTCGGTTTCGTCGCGAACCGCGAGGAAGCCGCCGATCCCCTCTTCCCGCCCCGCCTCGTCGAAGACGCGCGCGAAGACGAGATGCAGCCGCGAGACGCCGCCGCCGGTGATCCAGTGCTTGCGGCCGTTGATGACATAGCCATTGCCGCGCCGGTCGGCGCGTGTCGTCATCTCGCTCGCGGCGCTGCCGGCGCCCGGCTCGGTAATGCAGATCGCCGGCTTGTCGCCGCCAAGCACGAGCTCGGCGGCGCGGCGCTTCTGCGGCTCGCTGCCATAGGCCATGACCGCGCCGATGGCGCCCATATTGGCTTCGACCACGATGCGCGCCGTGACGCCGCAGCATTGCGCCATCTCCTTGATCACCAGCACCGCGTCGAAATAGCTCGCCCCCTGCCCGCCATAGGCCGCTGGAATCGTCATCCCGAGAAACCCGGCCTCGCGCAGGAGCGCGACGTTGTCCCAGGGGTACTGCTCGGAGCGATCGATCTCGGCGGCGCGTCCGGCAATGTCGCCGCGCGCCAGCGTCCGCGCCTTCTGCTGCAGGGCCTGTTGCGCGGGGGTGAGGGGGAAAGGCATGGGGCGCTCCGGCGAAGGACGCGCCAGTATGCGAGGAACGCCCTGCGCTGCAAGCCGCCGCCGGCGCGCCGCGGATCGGCGTCGCTACGCGGAACGAAGCGGCACGACCTTGGCAGCGCCCTTGTGGCTGGCCTGCAGAAGGAAGCGTATCTTCGCTTCGAGCTCGGCCGGCACGAAGGGCTTGCGCAGCAACGTATGCACCATGTCCCTGCCCTTCAGCGCCGTGGTCTCGGCGTGGCCGGTGATGAAGAGGATCGGTGTCCCCGGGCGCCGCGCCTCGATGATCCGGCCGGCTTCGACGCCGTGCATCCCGGGCATGGCGAAGTCCATGACCACGAGATCGAAGACGCGGCTTTCGAGCAACTGGAGCGCGGCCCCGCCTGAGGCGGCGGCATCGACGCCATAGCCGAGCTCCCGCAAATAGTCGACGACCACGACACGCACATCCTCGTCATCATCGACGACCAGCACGCGCTCCCGCCGGCCCAGCGGCAGCTCCGGCACGGCACGGCTCTCCGCGCCCTGACGCTCCGCGCGCGCCCGCGCGCGCGGCAGATGAATGCGCACGGTCGTGCCGCGGCCGATCCCGGTATCGATCTCGGCGCTGCCGCCCGATTGAAGCGCGGTGCCGTAGACCTGGGAGAGGCCCAACCCGGAGCCACGCCCGATCTCCTTGGTGGTGAAGAACGGATCGAAGGCTCTTGCCTTCACGTCCTCGCTCATGCCGGTACCGGTGTCGGCCACCGCCACCATGACGTAATCGCCGGGTTCGAGCTGCCCGACGCGACGAAGGCGGCCCACCCGGACATTGGCGGTCTCGATCGTGAGAGTGCCGCCTTCGGGCATGGCGTCGCGGGCATTGATGGCGAGGTTGAGGAGCGCGCTCTCGATCTGGCTCGGGTCGATCAGCGCGGGCCAGAGGCCGTCGGCGAGCGCCAGCTCGACGCGAACGGTGCCGCCGAGCGTGCGCAGCAGCATCTCGCTCATCCCCGTCACCAGCTCGTTGATGTCGCTCGGCCGTGGCTGCAGGAACTGCTTGCGGGAGAAGGCCAGCAGCTGGTGCGTCAACTTGGCGCCGCGCTGGGTGGCACGCATTGCCGCGGCAGCGTGCCGCCGGACGGCGGCGTCCTTCGTCCGCGCCTCGATCAGATCGAGGTTGCTCATGATCGTGGTCAGCAGGTTGTTGAAGTCGTGAGCGATGCCGCCGGTGAGCTGGCCCACTGCCTCCATCTTCTGCGACTGATGCAGCTGTGCCTCGATCTTGCGCCGTTCCTCGACCTGGGCGAGGAGCGCGCGCCGGCGTTCCTCGACGCGCTCCTCGAGGCTCTCGTTGAGCCGGCGCAGCTCCGCCTCGGTGCGCTTCTGGGCGCTGACATCGACCAGCATGTTGACCGCGCCGATGACGGCGCCGCTTTGATCGCGCAGCGGCGTCGGATAGGGAACGAAGGGCACGCGCGTGCCGTCCGGCCGTTCCGCCAGCGCCTCGACGCCGCGCACCTCCCGGTTCTCCTTGAGCGTCACCGCCATCGGGCATTCTTCATGCGCCATGGGCGTGCCATCCGGCCAGGCGAGCCGCCAGGTGACGCACCATTGGTCCGATCCCAGCCGCGGCTGCCGTCCGGCGAGCTCCGCCGCGGCGCGGTTATAGAAGGTGATGCGCCCTTCGGCGTCGGTGGTGTAGATCGCCGCCGGCAGCGCCTCCAGCAGCTCGCGCCATCGCCGCTCGCGCGTCTGGCAAGTCTCCTCCGACGCGCGCTGGAGCGAGGTGATATCCTCGAGCGAGGCGACGGCGCCGCTGATCCCGCCTTGGGCGTCGACGAGCGGCTCGATGTTGAGGAGGCAGGAGAGACGCTGCCCGTCGGGGCGCATGATCTGCACCTCGAAGCCGCGGATCGGATGCCCGCTGCGCAAGACCTCCGCCATCGGACTTTCGGCACGCGGCAATTCGCTGCCGTCGCGGCGGAGAAGCTTGTAGGCGCCGCAAAACCGCCGCTCGGGATCGCCGAGATCGGGCGAGCAACCCCAGATTTCGGCCGCGCGACGGTTGAATTTCACCACCCGCCCATCGCGGTCGCAGGTATAGAGCGCGACCGGGGCGACATCTGTCAGCGCCCATTCCCCATGCAACTCATTGATCACGGTGCTTGCCGCCATAGTGTCCAGCTGCCTCCACGCGATGTTCGCTGCGGCCCGCGCTGCACCGGGCCGATCGCCACGTCACCAAGCTGCGAGTTGACGCCTCGTCTCTGGTGAACACGCGGGGCCGCCGGGTCGTTCAGCGGCCGGGGAGGAGGTTAACGCAGCCGCGGCGATCAGGTCTGGTCGCGGGCCTCGCTTTCGGCGCGCTTGGCCAGCGTCTCATATTGCTCCGCGAGCAAAAGCAGCTCCTGGTGTACCACCGGGTCGCGCGCGCTTTTCGCCTTCTCGCGCAACTGCCCCGCTTTTTTGCGATAAGTCGCCGCCGCGTCCACACCTTCTCCCCTCGGCAGCGAAAATAGGCGAGCACTAACAATAGACAAGCTGTACCAAGGGACAGCATCATTTGATCGGCTCATTGTAAACAGCAGCGCCCGGCTACTTGCTGCGGATGACGATCCAGACGGTCATGTCCCAGGCGTTGCGGATGCCGATCAGCAGCAACAGCACCAGCGTGGCCGCCAGGAGATCGAGCGCCGGCGTGATGCCCCGCGCCAGATCGACGCCGGCGGCAACCATCAGCAGATATGCGAGGAACGGCGCGAAGACATACCAGCCGCGATCGGCGAGATCGATGGTGCTGGCGAAACCGCGCCGGCGCATGTGCAGCCAGAGCCAGGCCGCATAGCCGACGCCAAGAACGCCTTCTGTCGCCATCAGCACGCCAAGGGACATTGGCGTATGCGACGGCGCGGTCGCCACCAGGCAGCTCGTCAGCACCGCGGTGAAATGGAGCACGGTCGGTGTCAGGAACGCCTTCAGCGCCGCCTCGTGCTCGGCGGTGAAGTAGCTCGTTCCGACCGAAGCGGCAACGAACAGGAGGCCGATCAGCGTCCCCGAGGCGGTGCCGATCAGCAGGTAGAAATCGTGCCATGCGCGCAGCGCGTCCCCCAGTCCTCCCTGCATGTCCCTGCCCTCTCGTCTCCGGCGTCCCGCGGCGGCCGCCGATCGGGCGCGGGCGCTGTGGCAGCCCCTCCATAGCACGCGCGTCGCCGGTCTTGACCAGAGCGCCTCTCCTGCCGAGATTGCCGCCCATGTGCGGTCGCTTTCTAAACAAGCTGCCGGCGGCCGAGATCGCCCGGATCTTCGCCACCAGAACGCCGCTGCCGAACTATCCCGCGCGCTACAACCTGGCGCCGACCGATGCGGTGCTCGCGGCGCGCTACAATCCCGAGACGAAAATGCGCGCGCTCGACCCGTTGCGCTGGGGCCTGGTGCCGCATTGGGCGACGGACCTTTCTTTCGGCGCCCGCTGCATCAACGCCCGGGCCGAGACCGTGGCCAAGACGGCTGCCTTCCGCGATGCCTTCCGCGCGCGGCGCTGCCTCATCCCGGCCAGCGGCTTCTACGAATGGCGGAAATCGGCAAAGACGCGGACGCCCTACGCCATCTTGCCCAAGGACGAGCCGCTCTTCGCCTTTGCCGGGCTCTGGGAGAATTGGCGCGATGCTGCGGGCGGCGGCTCCTGGATCAGGACCTGCACGATCATCACCTGCAATGCCAATCCGCTGCTGATGCCGATCCACGAGCGGATGCCGGTGATCCTCGGCGAGCAGGACTGGGCATGCTGGCTCGGCGAGGCGCCGGCGACACCGGAGCAGCTGCTCGCGCTGCTGCGGCCCTTTCCCGCGGAGCGCATGCGCCTTTATCCCGTCGCGCCGCGCGTCAACAGCGTCAAGAACGACGATCCCAGCCTGATCGATCCGGTGATGGCCGAAGGCGGCATCGCCGTCTGAGGTCAGCCGCCGCTGCCGTCGCCGCGCTCGAGCGCATCGCGGAGCGCGCGGGCCAGCTGGTCGCGGCGGTAGGGCTTGTTCAGCAGCTTGACGCCCGGGCCGGGATCGCTCCGCTGGATCATGGTGCCGGGGAAGCCCGAGGTCAGCAGCACCTTGATATGGGGCCAGCGCGCCGTCACGACGTCGGCGAGTTGCCGGCCGTCCATGCCGCCAGGCATGACCACGTCGGTGAAGAGCAGGTCGATCGCCGCGTCGCGCGCAATCATCTCGATCGCCTGCGTCGCGTTCTCGGCCTCATCGACGCGGTAGCCGAGCTCGCCGAGCTGGCGCACGGCCATGCGGCGCAGCGCGGCGTTGTCCTCGACGACCAGCACCATTTCGTTCTGGCCTTGCGGCGCTGCCTCCTCGCTATGCCTCTCCGCGCTCGGCGCGCCGCCCTTGGCGCGCGGCAAATAGAGGCGGATGGTGGTGCCGAGACCGAGCTCGCTGTAGACGTTGATGTGGCCGCCGGACTGCTTCATGAAGCCGAACACCATGCTGAGGCCGAGTCCGGTGCCCTGGCCCGGTTGCTTGGTGGTGAAGAACGGCTCGAAGACGTGGCGCAGCACTTCGGGCGGCATGCCGCTGCCGGTATCGGTCACTTCGATCAGCACGTAATCCCCCGGCACGACCGAAGGATGCTCGTTTGCATAAGCGGCATCGAGGTGGCCGTTGCGGGTGGCGATGCGCAAGCTGCCGCCGGCGGGCATGGCGTCGCGCGCGTTGGTCGCGAGGTTGGCAAGTCCGGCTTCGAGCTGCGCCGCATCCACCGTGACCGGCCAGACCTCGCCGTCGAGCTCGAGCAGGATCGCGATGCTCTCGCCGAGGAGCCGTCCCAGCAGCTTGCTGGCGCCGGCGATCAGCTCGTTGACGTTGACCTGACGCGGCTGCAACGGCTGCCGCCGGGCGAAGGCCAGGAGGCGCCGCGTGAGATCGGCGCCGCGCAGCGCCGCGTCACGGGCCTCGGCGGCCAGCTCGGGGATTTCGCCGTCCGCCTTGGCGCTTTCCAGCAACAGGTCGAGATTGCCGATGATGACGCCGAGGAGGTTGTTGAAGTCGTGGGCGAGGCCCCCGGTGAGCTGCCCCACCGCATCCATCTTCTGCGTCTGGCGCAGCTGCTCTTCGACTTGGCGTTGCGCCGTCACGTCGACAGCGACGACACCGATGCCGGCGACGACGTCCTCGACGCGCACGGGATAGAAGGTCGCGAGCCAATGCCGCATCGCGCGCGGTTTCGCCACCGTCTCGCCGGTGATCTCGACATTGACCAGCGGCTCTCCGGTCTCGAGGACGCCCGCCAGCGCCGGCGCGATCTGCGGCCAGAGGTCGGGGATGGCTTCTTCGGCGGTCCGGCCGATCAGCGCGCTCGCGCTGCGTCCGGTGGCCCGCGCCAGCGCGCCGTTGACCCGGACGAAGCGGAAGCCGAGATCGACATATGCAAAGCCGATCGGCGCCGCCGATTGCATGGCATCGAGCAGCGCCAGCGTCTCATCCGATTGGCGCTTGGCCGCGCGCAGATCCTGCTCGGTGCGCTTCAGCTCGGTGACGTCGATCAGGACCGTGATCGCGCCGCCATCCGACAAGCGGCGGCCATGATGCTGGAACCAGCGCCCGTCGGCGAAACGGAGCAGCATGGTTGCCGGCGCCGTGCGAAACCCCTCGAGGCGCTCGCTCAGCCACTCGGCGGCACGCTCGCGCGCTTCGGGGATGGCGCCCTGCCGGAGCGCGAATTCGAGTTGCGCCGCGCGCGTCGTTCCGGGCTCGAACATGGGACCCGCATTGGGAAACATCTCGCGCATGCGCGCATTCGCTCGCACCAGCCGGTCGTCGCGGTCGAAGATCATGACGCCGGCCGGCATGATCTCCAGCGCCTCGATCAGCTGCTCATGCGCGGCGTCGGCCTCGCGTCGCGCCTTGACCTCGGCCGTCACGTTGAGGGAAGCGCCGCGATAGCCGAGGAAACGGCCGTCGGCGGCGAAGACCGGCTTGCCGCTGGTGCGTGCATAGTAGGTCGAACCGTCCCGGTGGCGCCGCTGCGACACGTGGTTCCGGAAGGGGCGCCGGGCTTCCATCTCCGCCATCAGGCTCTGCGCCACTTCGGGATCGACGCCGAGCGTCAGCGGGTCGGCGCGGTGCCGCCCGATGTAGTAGGAGGCGGGATAGCCCAAATTCTCTTCGACATTCTCCGACACATAGGTGAAGCGGAAATCGGCGTCGGTCTCCCAGAGCCAGTCCGAGGCGACCTGGGCGAAATCGCGGAACCGGGCGCCCGCAAGGTTTTCCGCCTCGAGAGCGAGCCGGCGCGCCCGCTCACGCTGCGCCAGCACGGCGGGCACCAGGCCGAGGAGCAACAGGGCGCCCAGCGCCGCTTCCTGGCCGCTGCCGCCGAGGCTCGACAGCGCCAGCGCGGCCAGGGCGACGGCGATGGCCGCCGCGATGAGCACGGGCGCCCACCCCTCCAGAACCGCGCCAAACCGGGTAAGTACAACCATTGATGCTTAGGCCTATCAACGTCGCGGGCGGCGCGCGAAGCGATACGGCCAGGATCGCCCGCGCCGCCCCCGTGGCGCAAGTAAAGCACCGGCCTTTCAAGGATTCCTTAAGCAAGGCGCCGTACCAAAGGGACTTCCATGCGCGCGCGCCGACAGCAGAGCGGAGAGGCGTTCGAGGAGGCCGTCGCTCTCCATCGCCGGGGCCGCCTCGACGACGCGGCGCGCCTCTACGAGGCCGCGCTTCAGCGCGACCCCAAACACCTCGACGCGCTGCACTTCCTGGGCTTGGTGCGGAGCCGGCAGGGCCGCCACGAGGAGGCGCATAGGCTCTTCCGCAAGG
>DASQSR010000528.1:0-2463 GCA_035642295.1 Allostellaceae bacterium
TGCTCAATGACGGCAATGTCCGGCTCAAGGTCGAATCCTGCGGCGACCGCTTCGCCGAGACGCTGGTGGCCGATGGCGGCGAGCTCTCCGATCGCAAAGGCGTCAACGTGCCGAACGCGGAGCTGCCGCTGCCGGCGCTCACCGAGAAGGATCGCGGCGATCTCGTCTTCGCGCTCGATGCCGGCGCCGACTGGATCGCGCTGTCCTTCGTGCAGCGGCCCGACGACGTCGCCGAGGCGCGCAAGCTGGTGGCGAACCGCGCCGGCGTCATGGTGAAGCTGGAGAAGCCGGCGGCGGTGCGCCGGCTCGACGAGATCATCGAGCTCAGCGACGCGGTGATGGTGGCGCGCGGCGATCTCGGCGTCGAGATGCCGCCCGAAGACGTGCCGCCGATCCAGAAGCAGATCGTCCATGCCTGCCGCCGCGCCGGCAAGCCGGTGATCGTCGCAACCCAGATGCTGGAATCGATGGTGCACGCGCCGGTGCCGACGCGCGCCGAGGCGTCGGACGTCGCGACCGCGGTTTATGAGGGCGCCGATGCGGTGATGCTCTCGGCCGAGACCGCGGCGGGCGAGTATCCGATCGAGGCGGTGACGATGATGGACCGCATCGTCCGTCGCGTTCAGGTGGACCCGCTCTACAATACGGATCTCCACGCCGACAAGGTCTTCGAGCCCGAGCACACCAGCTCCGATGCCATCAGCGCCGCGGCGCGCCAGGTGGCGCACACCATCGGCGCGGCCGCGATCTGCTCCTACACCACCTCTGGCGCGACGGCGCTACGCGCGGCGCGCGAGCGCCCGGACGCGCCGATCCTGGCGCTGACCTCGAACCTCCACACGGCGCGCAAGCTGGCGCTGGTCTGGGGTCTCCACTGCGTCCATACCAGCGACGTCACCAATTTCGCCGGCATGGTGCTGAAGGCGACGCAGACCGCGCGTCGCGAGGGCTTCGCCGAGGGCGGGCAGCGCATCGTCGTCACCGCCGGGGTCCCCTTCGGCACGCCCGGCGCCACCAACGTGCTGCGCATCGCCTGGGTGGAGAGCTAGACCTCCGTCGTTCCCCGGCCGGTCAACCTCTCGGCGGCGCCCGGCGGCAGCCGCGACGATCGGCGCCGGCCCCGTTTACACACCGCGGTCGAGGCAGCAGGCTGCTGAAACACCAATCGGGAGGGCGGGGAAATGAGCGCGAACGAGACGGCAGAGCGGGGCGGGAAGGGGCCAGCCGCCATGCGAGAGCGCGGATTTTATCGGTTCCATCTTCCGCACGCGCATCTGTCGTCCGTGTTCGGCGACGACTGGTTCGCGCTGAAGGCGGAGGCGTTCGCACGCTTCTTCGGAACGCCCCTGTTCCTGATCGCCCAGACCGTCATCGTCGGCGTGTGGATCCTCATCAACATCGCGGGGTGGTGGGTCTTCGACGTCTATCCCTTCATCCTGTTGAACCTCGCGTTCAGCCTGCAGGCGGCCTATGCGGCGCCGCTCATCCTGCTGGCGCAGACGCGGCAGGCCGATCGCGATAAGGTCATGGCCATGGCGGACGCGCAGCACCGCGAGGATCTGTACCGGGCCAGCGAAGAGCGCCAGCACTTGGCGGCCGAGCAGACGGCGCTGCTGCTGCGGATGCTGGAACAGAACACGCAGCTGACCGAGACATCCAAGGCGCTGGCCGAGCGCATCGAGAGCCTGACGGTCGAACTGCACCAGCACATCCTGGCGTCAAGCCGCGGTTAGCCTCTCCGCACGCTCTCTGCATTGCATATTCACCGGCCCTGGGCTTCTTTCGCCGGCGCGCGATCATTATACTATAACGCCGTAACACCCGGAGGTGAGGCCATGACGCGTTCGCGTGCGGCGGTCACGCCGTTTCAGGTGGCGAGCCACGATCACGACAGCTGCATCGAGGACGCGCTCGATCGGGCGGCGCAGCTCTGCGCCGCCCGCGGCGCGCGCCTCACCGAACTGCGCCGGCAGGTGCTGCAGCTGGTGTGGCGCGGGCATGAGCCCGTCGGCGCCTATGCCGTGCTCGAGGCGCTCCGCCGCTCGCATGCCGGCGCGGCGCCGCCGACCGTCTATCGCGCGCTCGATTTCCTCATCGAGCACGGACTCATCCACCGCATCGAATCGCTCAACGCCTATGTCGGCTGCCCGCGGCCGGAACGGCCGCATGTGAGCCAATTTCTCATCTGTGGCGGCTGCGGCGCCACGGCCGAGCTCGACGATCCCGCCATGGCCGCGGCCGTGCTGCGCCGCGCCGGCGAGCTCGGCTTTCTCGTCGAGCAGCAGACGATCGAACTGCGCGGGCTCTGTCCCCGCTGCCGGCCGGCCGCCAGCGCCTGATGGACGACGCTACGCCGGCACGAGGCCGGCCCGACGAGGCACCCGCCGCGGCGCCGAGCGAACCCGGCGCGCCGGCGCCGCGGGTTGCGCTCTCGGTTCTGTTCGTCACCTTCGCCAAGATCGG
>DASQSR010000529.1:0-5749 GCA_035642295.1 Allostellaceae bacterium
CGCGCTGGTCGTCGGCGTCTTCGGCGGCTCGCTGCTGTGGTGGCTGGGGCTGAGCTTCGGCATCGCCGGGCTGCGCCGCTTCCTCGGCGTCGTCCGCCTCACCTGGCTCAACCGCATCTCCGGCGCCATTCTCGCGTTTTCCGGCACCGGCCTTCTCGTTGCGGCGCTGCTGGCGCTCGCGGGGCACCCGCTCTGAGCACCACCAAATGCGGTGCCGAGCCTTCGGCATCGACGCGCAATTGCTAGAACTGCGGGATAAACTTAACTGGGAATTCACGCTGCTCGTGGATCATCGCTCCGGGCGCGCGGCAGCGTCCCTGACGCGGCAGGCGCGATGGCGGCTCACGAAAGGCAGAGAGGTGCGATCCTCGGCGCCGTGCTGATCGGCGCCGTCAGCATCGTGCCGCTCGCCTGGCTTCAGGCGCGGCCGCACGACTTTGCCGAGGTGGCCGCGGTCTTCCCGCCCTGGACCGGGGGCGAGCAGGCCTTCGCCAGGGTCATCGCGGCCCGCGGCCTCGTCGTGCGCGAGGGCGCGCGCGACTGGATCCTGGTGGTGCATGGCGACGATCCCGGGCTGATCCACCGGCTTTATTCGGTCGGTGCCTGGGCGGTGATCGATCCCGTCGCTTTCGGCGGCTGCCTCGTGCAGCCGACCACAAGCGCGGGGCTGTGAGGATGGTGATGGAGACGGTGATGGAGAGTTCGAGCCTCAGGCAAATGCGCGCGAGCGTGGCGCGCTTCTTTATTCTCGCTCTATGGCTGCATCTGCCGCTGCTGTTGCTGGTTGGCCTGATCAACGACAGCGCATGGGCCTCCGGTGTTGTCGTCGGCGCGCTCGTCGCCGGGCTTGCCACGGCGGCCTGGTCTCTCGATCACGACGGGGCGCTGTGCCGCTATGTCATCGCCATCGCGCTGGTCACCATGGTGTCGCTGCTCGTCTGGCTCGCGCATGGCCAGATGCAGATCGACATGCACATGTACTATTTCGCCGGCTTTGCCATGCTCGCCGCGTTCTGCGACTGGCGTGTGATCGTGCTGGCCGCGGGCGTGACCGCGCTCCACCATCTCGGCCTCAACTACCTGCTGCCGGCCGCCGTCTTTCCCGATGGCGCCAACCTGCTCCGCGTCTTGCTGCATGCCGCGATCGTGGTCGTCGAGGCGGCGGTGCTGATCTGGCTGACGCAGCACCTCGTCCGCCTGTTCGACGCCGGCCAGGCCTCGCTCGACGCCACGGCCAAGGCCGCGCTCCGCGAGAAGGAGCTCCATGCCGAGAAGCTGCGACTTCAGGCCGAGAGCGACGCTGAGCGCCGCGGCTTGACGCTGAGCCTTGCCGAGCGTTTCGAGAGCAGCGTCAAATCGCTGGTCGAGACGCTCGCCGAGGCCACCGGCGCGATGCAGTCGACCTCGACACGGCTCACCAGCGCCGCCGGCGCCAACCGGAGCGAGGCCAAGAGCGCGGCCGACGCCTTGGCCGAGACGAATGACAGCGTCCAGACCGTCGCCGCCGCGGTCGAGAAGCTCGCCGCCGTGACCGAGGAGATCGGCCGCCAGGTTGCGCAATCGGCTTCGATCGCGTCAAAGGCGGTCGAAGAGGCCAAGCGTACCGATACGACGGTACAAGGGCTTGCCGACGCGGCGCAGCGCATCGGCGAGGTGGTGCAGCTCATCAACGACATTGCCAGCCAGACCAATCTGCTGGCGTTGAACGCGACGATCGAGGCCGCCCGCGCCGGCGAATCGGGCAAGGGCTTCGCCGTGGTCGCCAGCGAAGTGAAGTCGCTCGCCAATCAGACGGCCAAGGCGACGGAGGAGATTGCAACCCAGGTCCACCAGATCCAGGCCGCGACGCGCGAGGCGGTCGAGGCGATCCGCGGCATCGGCGGCACCATCGACGAGATCAGCGGCATCTCGACCGCCATCTCCGGCCGGGTGCAGGAGCACGGGAGCGCAACGCGCGAGATTGCCGGCAGCGTCCAGCACGCGGCCGCCGGCGCGGGCGCCGCCGCGCGTACCGTCCGTGCCGTCAGCGATGGTGCTGCCGCGAACGGCGCTTCGGCGGAGGAGATGCGCACCGCGACGGGACGCCTGGCCGAGCTCGCGACCGGCCTCAGGGGCGAGATCGCGCGCTTCCTCGACCAGCTCCGCGCCGCCTAGACTAGCGGCGCCCCCGCCACGGCAGCAGTAGACGCGCTCGCGGCAGCGAGAGCGCCGCAACCTTACCGGGACTGACCCGCGTTGCTTTCCTCGTCATAGGCGTGAGAAGGCATTTTTGCGGCCAGGGCTTTCGCGGCTTGCGCTCGGGAAGGCCGCGGCTAATGTCGTTCGGCATGATCCCGCGGCGCCTCGTCGCCCTCCTCGCCCTCATTGCCGCGTTGCTCTCGGCCCCGGCCCTCGCCTGGGCGGCCGGCGCCGCTGCCCCTGCGACGCCGCCGCCGGCGGCGCCCGCGGTCTCCGCCCAGGAGCTGCAGCACCTCGTCGATACGCTTCAGGATGACAAGCAGCGGGCGCAGCTCGTCCAGCAGCTTCAGGCGCTGATCGCCGCCCAGCGCGGCGTGCAGCAACAGCAGCCGGCCGGCCCGGCCGGCTGGCTCAACACCCTCTCGGCCAATGTCGACGCGATCAGCGCCGAGATCCTCGCCGCCGCCACCGTGGTGGTCGACGCGCCCTCGCTCATCGGCTGGCTCGAGGATCAGGCGGGAGACAGCCATGCGCGGGCGCGCTGGCTCGCCATCGGCTTGAAGCTCGGCATCGTTCTCGGCGTGGCGATGATCGGCGAATGGCTCGTCCGCCTGCTGCTGCGCCGGCCGCGCGCGCGGCTTGCCGTGCGGGCCAGCGAAGGGCGGCTGGCGCAGCTCGTGATGCTGCTCGTCCTGATGGTGATCGAGGCGCTCCCCGTGGCGGCGTTCGCCGCCATCGCCTATTCCGTCCTGCCGCTGGTCGAGCCGAGCGATTCCGGCTGGCACGTCCCGACCAGCGCCCGCGTCGCGGAGGTGATTATCCAGGCGAGCCTGACCGCGCGCCTCATTCTCGCCGCTGCCAATGTCGCCCTGCTTTCGCCGCCGGCGACCGCGCTCTATCCGCTCGGCGAGGAGACGCGCAACTACCTCTATATCTGGGTCCGCCGCTTCACCAATTGGTCGGTCTACGGTCTGGCGCTGGCGGCGGCCACCTGGTGGCTCGGCATTCCCGGCGCGATTTACGCCCTGCTGCTGCGCGGCACCATGCTGGTGCTCGGCATTCTCTCGATCATCTTCGTGCTGCAGAATCGCGCGCCGGTCGCCGAGTTTCTCCGCGGCGCCAACGGCGCCGGCACCGCCAAGCCCGCGGGAAGCCATGGCTGGCGCATGCTGCGCCATCGCCTTGGCGACACCTGGCACGTGCTCGCCATCCTCTATCTGGCGGGCACCTTCGGCAGCTACGTGCTGCGCATAGAGGGCGGCTTCGCCTACGTCTTCCGCGCCACGGTCCTCAGCCTCGTCGTCATCGTCGCCGCCGGCGTCATCGTCCGCGCCGTGCGCCGCCTCAGCCAGCGCGGCTTTGCCATCAACGAGGATCTGCGCCGCCGCTTCCCGACGCTCGAGCCGCGCGCCAACCGCTACCTGCCGCTGCTCACCGTGGCCGCCTCGGTGGTCATCTATGTCTTCGCCGCGCTGGCGCTGCTGCAGGCCTGGGGACTCGACACCTTCTCCTGGTTCAACACCGACACCGGCCGGCACATCACCGGTGCCGTGTTCTCGATCGCCACCGTGCTCTTCGGCGCGCTGCTGATCTGGGAGATCTTCGGCGCGGCGGTCGAGCGCTATCTCAACGGCGTCGGCGTCGACGGCAGCCGCGTCGCGCGCAGCGCCCGCACCCGCACGCTGCTGCCGCTGCTGCGCACCACCGTCCTCATCGTCCTCTTCACCGTCGTCGGGCTCATCGTGCTTTCCGAGCTCGGCGTCAACATCGCGCCGCTGCTCGCCGGCGCCGGCATCGTCGGCATCGCCGTCGGCTTCGGCTCGCAGGCGCTGGTGAAGGACGTCATCACCGGTCTCTTCATCCTGCTCGAGGACACGCTCGCCGTCGGCGAGATGGTCGATCTCGGCAACAATCACGCCGGCATCGTCGAGGCGATCTCGATCCGCACGATTCGCCTCCGCGACCTCTCGGGCACGCTGCACACCGTGCCGTTCAGCGACGTCACGACGGTGCGCAACCTGACGCGCGACTACTCCTACTTCATCGCCGATGTCGGCGTGCTCTACAGCGAGGATCCCGACCGGGTCATTGCCGTGCTGCGCGAGGTCGACGAGGGCATGCGCCGCGATCCCGACTGGGCGCCCTCGATCGTCGAGCCGCTCGACGTCTTCGGCCTCGACCGCTTCACCGACAGCGCCATGATGATCCGCGCCCGGCTCAAGACCGTGCCGCTGCGGCAATTCGCCGTCGGGCGCGAGTTCAACCGCCGCATGAAGAAGGCGTTCGATGCGAACGGCATCGAGATGCCGTCGGCGAACCAGACCCACTATCTCCCGACGCCGCCGGACCCGGCCAAGTCCTGAGCGCCAGGGTCTCCGCTCATGAGCCGAGGCCGCCAATGTCGGCTCTGTGGCGCATGGCGGGCTGAAGCCGACACGGCACCGCTTCTCGGAAATGCCGTTACCGGACCTTGGGCCGCAGGACATCGGATCCATGACAATAACTCATAGATCGCGCTGACGAATTGTCGTTTGTCAATCTCGACAAAGAGGCCAAGTTTTCCACGCGAACAGATAACAGAGTGGACGCCGACAATGGCTTGCACCGCGTGCCACAGGCCGACAAATTCTCCGGCATCCCCTTCCCTGCCAAGGGCGCTTGAAGGTGCGCTCTCATGGGTGCGCTCTCTGCTCTCGCTGCGCTGCCCACGAACCCGGCAACCCCACCCGTTGCCGCACGACGCGGAAGATGCACGCGACACCTCTCTCAGGCGCGAGGACGCGCTGCGCGAGGCCGTCATGTCGCTTTCCGACGGCGATGGAGTCCCTTTCACCGTCCGCGAGTATCAGCTGCTCGAACTGCTTTGGAGGACCGATCCATGAATGCCCACATCCGATCGCTCTCAGGCCTGACGCACGTCGACGCGGCGCTGAACTACCTCGCTCCGATGGCGGAGCGGCCGCGCAACTATGCTTGCGAGCCGCCGGTTGGCGTGCCGCGCTCCAATACCGCGCCTGAGACCCACCGGGTGCCGATCTACGACGCGCGCCCGATCGCGTCGGACGTCTCCCTCGATCGCGAGGGATTCGCGCTGCTCGGACACGAGACCGCCATGCGGGATTTCTGGGACGACGACGAGCTGCGCCAGGTTTATTACCCGGAGGCGGAGGCCGCCATCGCGCAGGCGACCGGCGCCGCCCGCGTCTTCATCTTCGATCATACGCGGCGCAAGCACGTGCCGGGCGCGGATGACCGCACGGCGGGCGTGCCGCGCCAGCCTGCCACGCGCGTGCATGTCGACCACACGGCGAAGTCCGGACCGCAGCGGGTCCGCGACCTGCTCGGCGACGAGGCCGAGGAATTGCTGCGCGGCCGCGTGCAGGTGATCAACCTGTGGCGGCCGATTCGGGGTCCGTTGCATGACGCGCCGCTCGCCGTATGCGATGCCAGCTCGGTTGCGCCCGTCGACCTCGTGCCGGCAGACCTTGTCTACGTCAATCGGACCGGAGAGACCTACGCCGTGACCTACAACCCGTCCCACCGCTGGTTCTTTGTCCCGGCGATGCAGAGG
>DASQSR010000530.1:0-11043 GCA_035642295.1 Allostellaceae bacterium
CCAGGCGGCGATCTGGGGCATCGCCAACGGGATCGAGCGCGTCATCGCCTCCTGATCCGAACCGCGGGCGGATAGTGCGGGTGATCGGGGGCATTGGAGCACGACGGTCGTAGAGATTTTGCGAAGCACGGGTCCTGGGAAAGGACATTGGCGACCTCTTGCGGACAAGCCGCAACGTCGAGGCGGCGACACGTCGTCATTGGCTCGAGGTGTCCGTCTATCCCGTCCCCTCGCTTGCGCTCGAATCTTTTGCGTTGCCTCGCCCGACCCTCGGGCGGGTTTTTCTCCCACTGGCTCGCTGGCGACGTGACGGCGCATAATGCAGCGGTCGTCGGGCGCGGGAGGTCGGAAGCGTGGCCAAGGGAGAGACGGGCAGCGGATCGGAAGGAAAGGGCAACGCCTCCTCGTCCGAAAAGCAAACGTCGGGCGCGGCCGATGCCGGGGCGAACGCGTCGCCGGGCCTCGTTCCCCGTTTGGCCCCGGGGGAGTACAGCGACGGCCATCCGCAGGACGAAGTCAACTACCTTGAATGCAAGCTGATCCTGAAGCCGGATCGCTTCACCGCCGCTCCTGCTTTTCTCGAGTACGGCGCGATGGTGGGCGCTGTGGCCAAGAAGTGCGGCATCGCCTCGAACGGCGTCGGCGTCACCCTGAAGCCGCAGATCCGGGAAGTGCTGTTCCTCGATACGCCCGATTTCCAGCTCTACAACAACGCCTTCATCCTGCGCCGACGCATCCGCTACGAGCTCGGCTTCCCCGCCGGCGATCCGGAGATCGTGCTGAAATTCCGGCATCCCGACGCCGCGGCCGCCGCGGCGCTCGACGTGCGGCCGAACATCCCCGGCAAGTACCGGATCAAATTCAAATCCGAGGCATTGCCCCTCAAAGACGAAATCGGCGGCTATCGGCTGCTCTTCTCGCACAATGTCCAGTTCGGCTTGAGCCAGCTGCCGGAAGGCGATCGGACGTCGATGGCGACGCTGGCCAAGATCTTTCCGTGCCTTGCGCCGCTCAAGCAATCCCGCAATGTCGTCCAGCTCGTCAACCAGACGATCATTGAAGAGGTGCTGCAGGATCTCGGCATGCTCGACTTCGGCAAGGGCGTCACGGCGAACGCCAATATCGCCTTGTGGCGCGAGCGCGGCATGCACCGGCCGCTCTGCGGCGAGTTCGCGTTCCAGGCGAAGTTCAAGCGCCGCGATGCCCTGCACGACAAGGCGGTCGAGCGGGCGCGCGCTTTCTTCATCGCGCTGCAACAGGCCAGTCGCGACGAGGTGTCGCTGAGCACCACCAAGACCGGCCTCGTCTACCGACTGCGCGGCGACCCGCGGCAGGCGCTCGAATAGCGGGCGAACCCGATGGGACCCGCCGCCATGAAGCTGTTCGCGCGCTTCCAGGAGGACGGCTTGCTCGGCGTGCGCTTCGCCGTCAACGTCTTCGTCGGCGCGAGCCTCTTGTGGCTGCTGCTGCGCTTCTTGGCCGATGCCAACCCGATCTGGGCCATCGCGTCGATGATCGCGGCGAGCGAGCCGGTGGTAAGCAATGCCGTGCGCATGTTCCGCGCCCGCATCATCAACGTCCTGGTCGGCTGTGCCGTCGGCCTCGCGGTTCTCGTCATCGGCGGCACCAGCGAATGGAAGGTGCCGCTCGCCATATCGATCGCGGTGCTCATCTCGTCCTACGTCGTGCGCATCCAGACCATGTGGCGGCAGGCGCCGATCAACGCCGCTCTGGTCATCGCTTCGGGCTTGGCCCAGCATTCCAAGCTGAGCGGCATCGAGGACGGCCTGCAGAAGGTCGCCGAGGTCATCATGGGCTGCGTGACCGGTCTCCTCGTCACCTGGCTCATCTCCCGCCTCTGGCCGCTGCGCGAAGCGCCGCGGAAGGCGGAGACGCAACCGGTCAAGGCCTGAGCCACACGCCGCCGCAAGAAAGGGCGCCGGCAGCATGCCGCCTGCGCCGCGTTGGCGCTGGTGCCCGCTGCCGGACTTGAACCGGCACTCCCGTCACCAGGAAAGGGATTTTAAGTCCCTTGCGTCTACCATTCCGCCAAGCGGGCAGCCGGCCGAACCCGGGTTTCATACCCCGCCGCCGACGCGCCGTCACTCCTCGACGGGATTGCCGCCGAGGGTCCGCACCAGCGTTGCCACCTCCTCGGCGCCGGCGGCGAGCCGCTCCGGATCGCGGCCGCGCAGCACCAGGCTGGTGCCGAACTCGCCGCGGCGGAAGAAGGGATAGGAGCCGATGTCGAGATCGGCATGGCGCGCCTGGATCTCGCCGAGGCCCTTGGCGATGACGCCCTCGGGCAGATGGCAGCTCACCGTCCGCGCCAGCATCGGCCGCCCGCCCTTCAGATCGTGCTTGATGCCGTCGAACATGCCCTGCATGACGCGCGGAATGCCGGCCATGACGAAGACATTCCCGATGCGGAAGCCGGGCGCGCGCGACACCGGGTTGCGGATCAGGCTCGCGCCCTCGGGCGTGTGCGCCATGCGCAGCCGCGCCTCGTTGAGCTCGCCGGGCTTGTACTGGGCGAGGAAGAGCTGGTGCGCCTCGGGATGGAGCGTCCAGGGCAGGCCGAACGCTTTGGCGATCGATTCCGAGGTGATGTCGTCATGGGTGGGGCCGATGCCGCCGGTGGTGAAGAGGTAATCGTATTTGGCGCGCAGCTCGTTGACGGTGGCGATGATCGTCTCGGCGACATCGGGGATGACCCGCGCCTCGCGCAGCGTCACGCCTACCTCGTTGAGGCCGGTAGCGATATAGGCGAGGTTGGTGTCCTGCGTGCGGCCCGAGAGGATCTCGTTGCCGATGATGAGGACGGCGGCGGTAACGATCTTCTCGGTGCTCATGGCTCCCCTCCAGCAGCGCCGGCCTAGATAGACGGAAAGGCCGCGCCGGCACAATGCCCCTTCCCTCCTTGCGGCGGCCGGAGGAGACCGCGTATAGCGGGGCATGCGCTTTTCCCGGCCGCTCGTCCGCGGCGTGCTGCTGCGGCGCTACAAGCGGTTTCTCGCCGACGTCCGGCTCATGGACGGGACGGAGACCACCGCCCATTGCGCCAATCCCGGCAGCATGCTGGGGCTTTCGGCGCCTGGCGCCGAAGTCTGGCTCCTGCCCGGCGCCGATCCCCGCCGGAAGCTCGCCTGGTCCTGGGAGCTGGTGCGCGACGGCCAGCATCTCGTCGGCATCAACACCACCCATCCCAACCGGCTCGCCGCCGAGGCGATCGCCGAGGGCCGCATTCCCGAGCTCCGGGGCTACCCCTCTCAGCGGCGCGAGGTCGCCTATGGCCGGGCGAGCCGGATCGACCTGTTGCTGGAAGCGCCGGGACGACCCATCTGCTATGTCGAGGTGAAGAATGTCCATTTGCGACGCGGGCGGGATGCCGCGTTTCCCGACAGCGTCACGGCGCGCGGCGCCAAGCATCTCGCCGAGCTCGCCGCCATGGCCTGGGCCGGCCACCGGGCGATGATGCTCTATGTGGTGCAGCGCGGCGATTGCAGCCAGTTCCGCATCGCAGCGGACATCGACCCGGTCTATGCCCTGGCCTTCGACGAGGCGCGGGCGGCCGGGGTCGAAATGTTGTGCTATTATTGCCGCGTTGGAACAGACGGCATCGAAATCGAGGCACCGCTAGAGGTTGCGGTCGAATGAGGGAAGCGAAGATGAACTTGCAGCAGCGTGCGATGGCCGGGATGCGGGCGTCCGACCCCGAAGAACGGCGCATCGTCATCCACGCGGCCGAGGATTTCGCGGGCATGCGTCGGGCCGGTCGGCTGGCCGCCGAGGTGCTCGACTTCATCACCCCCCATGTCAAGCCGGGCGTCACCACCGACGCCCTCGACCGGCTCTGCCACGGCTTCATCGTCGACCATGGCGCGATCCCGGCGCCGCTCAACTACCGCGGCTTTCCGCGCTCCATCTGCACCTCCGTCAACCATGTCGTCTGTCACGGCATCCCCGGCGACCGCAAGCTCGACGAGGGCGACATCCTCAACATCGACATCACCGTCATCCTCGACGGCTGGCACGGCGACACCAGCCGCATGTTCCTGCTCGGCGACAAAGTGCCGCTGAAGGCGCGGCGCCTCGTCGAGGTGACCTGGGAGGCGATGATGCGGGGCATCGCCGCGGTGCGGCCGGGCGCACGCGTCGGCGCCATCGGCCATGCCATCCAGACCTATGCCGAGGAGCGGCGCTTCTCGGTGGTGCGCGACTTCTGCGGCCACGGCATCGGCAAGATCTTCCACGACGCCCCGTCGATCCTGCATTTCGGCCATCCCGAGGACGGGCCGGAGCTGCGGGAAGGCATGTTCTTCACGATCGAGCCGATGATCAATGCCGGGCGCTGGGAGGTGAAGATCCTGAGCGACGGGTGGACAGCCGTCACCAAGGACCGCTCGCTCTCGGCGCAGTTCGAGCACACGGTCGCGGTCACGCGCGAAGGCTTCGAGATCTTCACCCTCTCGCCCAAGGGCTGGCATCACCCGCCTTACGAAGGCTGACCCGGCGCCGCCAGGCGTCAGGCGCCCTGCTCCGGCGCGGCATAAAGCGGCGCCGGCGGCGGCGCGCCGCCTTTGTCGGGCAGCTTCGGCTGCGGCAGCGGGTGGAACACGGGCTCGCGGCGGTCCCAGGAGCGCTCGAAGGGGAGCTGCATGACAATGCCGCCGCCGTGCTGGCGCCAGTTCTCGTCGATCGCCTGCTGCAATCGCTTGGCGGTGTCTTCGTTCCACGGCAGCACGTAGTAGCGCGGCTCCGCCGTACCGGGCAGCAGCAGCCAGACATAGATGCCCTTGCCGTCGAGGATGTAGGAGCCGAGTACCTTGGCCTCGTGGTCGCCGCTGCGCAGCACTTCGAGCCGCGTCGATTTCGGCCGCCCCAGCATGTCGGAATAGCCGAAGAACAGCCCTGCGAGCAGCAGCGCAAAGCAGACGCTGACCAGGGCGCGGCGCTTTGGCCCGCCGAGCGGCAGCCCGATGAAGGCGTAGGCGCCGAGGATGAGGGCGAGCGAAGCAAAGGCGATGAGGAACGAGGTCACTTTGCCGCCCCTCCCCGCTGCTGCCAGGCGCTGCGCAGCGCCTTGTGGATGCGGTTGACGCTGCCCGGGACCAGATGCCCTTTGTCGTCGAGCTTGAAGCGGAAGATCGTGGTCTCCTCGCCGACATAATCGAGATCGACGACGGAGCGCAGGATATTGGTCACCTCGCCGTCGGGGCCGCGCACCGCCACCTTGGCGGTGACCGGCACGGGGAAGCGGCTGTCGACGGAACGGTAGAGATGCGCGTTCACCGTGTACTCGCCGGGCCAGAGGCCGCGGCCATAGGCGATCTCGTAATTCATCGACAAGGGATCGCCGGAATGGCCGAGATCGTCGCGCAGCAGATTGAAGATCATGCCGGACTTGTTGGAATAGCCCACCGGTACATCACCCGGCGCCTGGACCCAGAGATCGACATCGGCGTCGATCTTGTCGTCCCAATGGATGTCGACGATGACGCTGCCCGGCGGCGCCGCGCCTTTGGTCTCCTCCTGCTTCTTCGCCACATGCGCCAAGGCGACGGCGCCGATGACGAGATAGGCGAAGACGAGGAGGAACAGCATGTCCCGGAACGAGACATTCATGCCCCTCCACATGGGCTAGACCTCCTGGCGCGCGAGCAGATGGGCGTTGGTGCCGAGCCAGAGATAGCCGATGCAGGCCAAGAGGTTGCTGTAAAGGGCGGTGGCCGAGCCGACATAGATCGAAGTCACCAGCTGCTTGAAGTCCTCGAAGCTCTGACCCTTGTCGGCAGAGAGATCGCTCACGGTGATGATGAGGCCGAGAACGGTGCCGACCATGCCGAGATAGACCAGCGCATTGCCGGACCAGCGCACGCTCTGCCAGTCCTGGCGCAGGACCGAGACGAGGCCCCAGCCGAAGAGCGCGGTGATGAGCCAGCACATGCCCGAGCTGTCGGCGGCGTAGGGCCGGTAGAGCAGCCCCTCGGCCCAGCACGCGAGCAGCAGCGCGGCGCCGACGAGATTGAGCACGACGAAGCGGGCGAGATAGGCGCTGCCGGCCGGTGCGGCAAAGGCGCGCCACAGCTGCAGCTGCTGCTCGCGGACCGGCGCCGCAGCGGCGGCCGCGAGCGCCGCCGGCGGAGAATCCGTCTTCGCCGCTGCCGATCTCAGCCTGGCAAGGGGCGCGCGCATGCTTGGCCTCCAGAGCGAAGTCGCCCGGCTGCCATCGTGCGCAGGGGATGATTAAGACCCGCCTAACCCTTGGTGAATAAAGCCTAAACGCCCTCAGGCGGCCTGTCCGGTATAGGCGTCGGCCAGCGCGTCGCGGCGGAGCTTGAGGCGGCGCTGGACATCGCGCACCAGCGCGCGGACGACATTGTCGCTGAGCCCGTCGCGCGCCATCAGCAGGCGCGCCGCATCGTCGCTGAGCAGCTCTTCGACAGAGGGCTCGTCGTTGCCGGCGTACATGGGGGCCATTTCCTCCCGACCTCTCCCAAGTATGCCACGGCCGCGCGGCGGCGGCGCTATGGCAATGGGGCAAAGTCGGAGCAATTTGGGACGAGCTTCCTCCCTTGGGCCGCGGCTGGCGTCGAGCGGTCGATTCCGTTAGCGTTGCCAGAGGAGGGTCGGCCGCAACCAATGGCCAAATCGCACACGCTGCCGAACGAAGCCGCCGAAGCGCCGGTCGCAGCGGCGATGCCGCATTATCTCGGGCATCGCGACCGGTTGCGCGCGCGCCTCCTCGAGGGCGGCACCGACGCCTTGCCGGATTACGAGCTGCTGGAGTTCCTGCTCTATTCGGCCCAGGCGCGCCGGGACATGAAGCCGCTCGCCAAGGCGCTGCTCGCGCGTTTCGGCGGCATTGCCGGCGTCCTCGGCGCCGACCGCGAGGCGCTGAAGGCAGTCGCCGGGATGGGCGACGCCTCGGTCGCGACGCTGCTCGCCGTGCGCGCCGCGGCGGCACGCCTGCTCCGGGCCGAAGTGACGGCGCGCCCGGTCATCTCCTCGTGGCAAGCCCTGGTCGATTACTGCGCGGCGCAAGCGGGCTTCGCCGAGACGGAGGAGTTTCGCCTGCTCTTCCTCGACCGCAAAAACGCGCTGATCCGCGATGAACGCCAGCAGCGCGGCACGGTCGATCACACCCCGGTCTATCCGCGCGAAGTCGTGAAGCGCGCGCTCGAGCTCGGCGCCTCCGCCTTGATCATGGTCCACAACCACCCCTCCGGCGATACCACGCCGTCCAAGGCCGACATCGATATGACCCGCGCGGTGGCCAAGGCGCTCACCGCGGTCGGCATCGCGCTGCACGACCATCTGGTCGTCGGCCGAGGCAAGCATGCCAGTTTCCGGAGCCTCGGCCTGCTCTAGGGAGAAGCACCGCCCCCTCCGATGAGCCCCGTCGACCCAAAGCACCGGGTGCGTCTACTGCTCGACCGTGCCAGGCCGATCGTCGGCCGCTTCGGCGCCGCGATCCTTCTGCGATCGATTTACGACGGCTTCATCAGGGTCAGGGTCGGCGCAGAGAACGGCGAGGCGCTGCGGGAACTGAAAGCCTGCTTCGCCGGTCTGGCGGAAGCCGCGCCGCTCCAGAAGGAAGAATTCCTCGCCCTCGCCCGGGGACCGGAACTCGGGGACGAGGAGCGCCTCCTTGTCGCCGCCGCCGCTCTCTCCCGCATGCGGCAGGGGACCGGCAGCGCCCACCAGCTTCTCGCCGAGGCGCTCGACCGCATGGCGGCGAGCGGCGTCGCCGCGGCACGCGCGCCTCGCCTCTTCCATGCCTTGCTGGTGCTCGTGACGCCGGACGCCGACCCTGCCGCCGAGCCGCTGGCGCGCGCGATCGTCGCCCGCGAGCTCGGCACCCTCGCGCCCGGCGACGCCGTGCGCGAGGGCAGAGAAGCGCTGGCGCGAGGGTTCGACTTTCCCTACCGCGAGCTGATCGCCGCGGGAAGCGCCCTCGCTGCGGAAGCAGCGCCGGAAAGCTTCGCCCAACAGCGCGTGCAATCCACGATCGAGCGTGCAAGACCCCTGATCGGGCGCTTCGGATCCGAGATCGCGCTGCGGTCGATCTATGACGGCTTTACCCGGGTGAGGCTCCGTGGCGGCGACGCCGAGGCGCTTGGCGGCGCGCTTCGGCAGATGAAGGAATGCCTGGCGGCGCTCGCCGGCGCTACGCCGCCGCGGACCGATGAATGGGTCGCGATCGCGACGGCGCTCGGGCTCAACGACATCGAGCGCGTCCTCGTCGCCGCGGCGGCGCTGTCGCGCATGCCGCAGGCGACGGCGTGGACGCACTATTTCCTGACGGACTCGCTCAACCGCCTGCTGCTGAGCGGCGTCGACGACGCACGATTTCCCTGCGTCCTGCACGCGCTGCTGGCGCTGCTACAGCCGAGCGCCGACCGCGCCTATGAGCCGTTGCTGCGCGCCGTTCTGGCGCGCGAGCTCCGAGCGCTGGCGCCGCATGACGCCGTGCGCCAGGGCATCGAAGCGCTGCTGCTCGGGTCCGACCTCGCCTATCACGATGTGATCGCCGCCGCCCGGAGCCTCGGCGCTGCGGAAGAGCCTGCTCCGCCGCGGCCCGAGATCACCTATCTGAAAGCGCTCGCGGCGCGATGCGGCATCGCGAGCCTTGGTCGCGTGAGCGCGGTGCGGGCAACGGAGGCAACGGGGCTGTCGAAGAGGATGGTGATCGACGCCGAGACGCGCATCACGCCGCCGCCCGCCGGCGACAGCGACCACTATGTCTTCCGCAGCGCCGGCAAGCCGGTCATGCTTCCGGCGATTTCGGTCTATGAGATCCGCGACGGGACCATTTCTTTCGATGGCGACCGGCGCGAGCTCTACGTCTTCGATGCTGAGGAGCGCTGCATCGGCGCGCTGTCATCGGGGCTCGACCCCTTCATCGACGCACGGCGCCATCGCGTGGCGGGGTCCTTGGCGGTGCTCGGCGATCAGTTCGCCGGCCCGATGAACCTCTGCCACTTTCTGCTCGATCATTTCTCGCGCATCGCCGCCTACCAGCGCTACACCACCGAGCCCTTTTGCTGCCTGCTCGAGGACCACCGCTACTATCACGAGATCGCGCGGCTGGCCGGCTTTGGCGACCGCGTCTTTCGGCCGGAAGGACGGCGCTACTCGGTCACCGCGGACGCTTTGCTGGTGTCATCCAACATCGTCGAGGATTTCCGGCATCCCGGCCATCTCTGCGCGGCTTGGGCGCTGGACTTCCTCAAGCGCAGCCTGCAGCCGGCGCCGGCGACCGGCACGCCTCGCAAGCTCTACATTTCCCGCGCCGATGCGCGCGGCAGGAAAATCCTCAACGAGGCCGAGGTGGCGGCGGCCCTGGCGCGGCAGGGATTCGAGACCGTCACGCTCGGGCGCCTCGACGCCACCCGCCAGATCGAGCTGTTCCAAAGCGCGACGCACGTGGTCGGCGTGCACGGCGCCGGTCTCGCCAACCTGCTCTTTGCCCCGCCGGGGGCAAAAGCGCTGGAAATCCTGCCGCCGCTCGTCGCCACTCCGGATTATTGGCTCCTGTGCGCCGCAGCCGGCCACCATTATCGGGCGCTCATTGCCGAGGATCCGGAATTCCGCAGGCCCGACTACCGCAGCTGGACGCACCACCCCGAATACAACGACCGGAACCTGATCGTCCCGCTGGCCGGGTTGAGTGCGGCACTGCGTCTCCTGGACGAGCGGGAATAATTGGGGCAAGCCCGCGATCGTTGGCAGGAACGGCGCCGGCTCCTATCATTTGGCGCTCGAGGAAGCAGCATGGAACGCGAGAGAGGCTACGGCGCCGGCGCACGCGCCCTGCACTGGATCACCGTCGCCTTGCTGCTCGTCATCATTCCGCTCGGCCTCGTCATGGGCAGCCTGCCGCGCGGCCTGCTCCAGGACACGTGCTTTATCGCGCACGAATCGCTGGGCATCACCGTGCTCGGCCTGACGCTGCTGCGCTTTTTCTGGCGGCTCATGCACCCGCCGCCGCGGGCGACCGGCCTGACCCCGCTTGAGCGGCACGCCAGCGTCATCGTCCACGCCGCGCTCTATGTCATCCTGCTGGCGGCACCGCTGACGGGCTATCTCTACATCAGCTTCCGCGGCATCACGCTTCACTTTTTCGGCCTGGTTGCGGTCCCCGCAGCCGTCGCGCCGGCAAAGCCGCTCGCCCATCTCGCCTGGACCGTCCATAGCGCGCTGCCCTGGGCAATCTATGCGCTGGTCGCGATCCATTTTGGCGCGGCGCTCTATCACTATTTCGTGCGGCGCGACGGCGTGATGGCGCGCATGGTGCCCTCGCTCAACCGACGGTGACGCGCACACACTCGAACCGTTGCAGAAATCCCACTTCCGGATGAAAGCGCTCGCTCGGCCGGATCAAACCGTGCCCCGATCGTTTATCGGCCGTGGCACAGGTTTTTCCGCTGACGGCGCCGGAAGGCGCAGTCGACGAGGCTGAGGGCGCGCTTGTCGCGACCCTTGCGGCGCTGCCGGAGGAGTGGATCCTGCTGCGCCAGCGCCGTATCGGCGATGCGGCGCCGGCGGCCGTGCTGGTTCACCCCGGCATCGGCGTGGCGCTGGTCGATCTCGCCCCGGACCCGCTCGCGGCGGGGCAGCCAGCGCTGCGCGCGCGCCTCGAGCAGGAGGGCTTCGGCCGCTTCTTTCCAGGCGAGCTGTCGATCGTCACGGTGGCGGTAGCGGCCGAGGAGATCGACGCCGTCGGCGAGCGGCTGGAAGCAGCCTTCGGGGCGGCGCCGCGGCTTGCGATCGACGATCCCGATTGGGCCGATGCCGTCGTCGAGCTGTTGCTGCAACCGGAGGACGTGGCGATGGCGCCGGTCGGCGAAATTGCCGACGCCGGGCCCAACCCTCACGCTGTACCGCCGCCCTATGCCGAGCCCGTGCCGGCACCGCCGCCGCCCCGTGCCCAGCCGGAGCCGGAGCCGCCACCGCGCGCGGCGGAGCTGAACTGGCGCGAGCAGGCGCCGGAGCCGCCACCGCGCGCGGCGGAGCTGAACTGGCGCGAGCAGGCGCCGG
>DASQSR010000531.1:0-2450 GCA_035642295.1 Allostellaceae bacterium
TTTGCCCTTTTGCTCATCCGCTCTCGCGGAATGGCAGAAGGTGAGAGCAAGCCGCGCCGCCGCTATACTCTTCCACAGGCAGCGTTCACAGCGGAGGCAGTCATGCAGTTCGGCATCGGTCAACCTGTGCGTCGCAAGGAAGACCGCTGCTTCGTCACCGGCGCCGGCCGCTATCTCGACGACATCAAGCTGCCCGACACGGCTTATGCCTATCTTCTGCGCTCGCCGCATGGCCATGCCGCGATCCGAGCGATCGACGTCGCCGCGGCGCGCACCTCACCCGGCGTGCTCGCCGTGCTCACCGGCGCCGATGCCGAGGCCGACGGCGTCCGCCCGGTGCCGTGCCTCGCGCCGGTCGCGGTGAAGCCGGGAACGCCGGCGCAGCCGATGCCGCGCCGCCCGGCGCTCGCCACCGAGCGCGTGCGCCATGTCGGCGACGCCGTGGCGCTGGTCATTGCCGAGACGCGCGATCAGGCGAAGGACGCGGCGGAGCAGATCGTCGTCGATTACGAGATGCTGCCGGCGGTGACCGATCTCGCCGCCGCGGTGAAGCCGGGCGCGCCGCAGATCTGGCCCGAAGCACCGGGCAATGTCGATTTCGTCTGGGCCGACGGCGACAAGGCGAAGACGGAGAACGCCTTCGCCAAGGCGTCGCGCGTCGTCGCCGTCGAGGTGGTCAACAACCGCGTCGTGCCGAACTCGATGGAGCCGCGCGGCGCGATTGGCGTCTTCGACAAGGCCAGCGGCGGCTACACGCTGTACGCCTCGAGCCAGGGCGCTCATTTGCTGAAGGAGATCATCGCCGGCGCCATCCTGCCCGAGGCGGGAGCGGAGAAGATCCGGGTCGTGACGCCCGATGTCGGCGGCGGCTTCGGCATGAAGATCTTCGTTTATCCCGAATATGTCCTGCTGCTCTGGGCGGCGCGGCGGCTCGGCCGCCCGGTGAAATGGATCGCCGAGCGCAGCGAAGGCTTCCTTTCCGACACGCAGGGCCGCGACAACATCACCAAGGCGGAGCTCGCCCTCGACGCCGACGGCAAGTTCCTCGCCATCCGCGTTTCGACCCTGGCC
This sequence comes from Allostellaceae bacterium, assembly GCA_035642295.1. Taxonomy (GTDB): domain Bacteria; phylum Pseudomonadota; class Alphaproteobacteria; order ATCC43930; family CGMCC-115725; genus DAHUYF01. Next base: position 1,072 of record DASQSR010000531.1, read on the forward strand.
AATATGGGCGCCTATCTTTCCAATTTCGGTCCCCTAATTCCGACCGAAGCGGGGAAGGGCATGCATGTCGGCGTCTACGCCATTCCCGCCGCCTATGTCGAAGTGACTGGCGTCTTCACCAACACCGTGCCGGTCGATGCCTATCGCGGCGCCGGCCGGCCGGAAGCCGCCTACATGCTGGAGCGCGTCGTCGATCGCGCCGGTCGCGAGACCGGGCTCGGCCCGGCCGAGATCCGCCGGCGGAACTTCATTCCAGCCGCCGCCATGCCGTTCAAGACGGTGCTCGGCCACACTTATGACAGCGGCGATTTCGCCGCCAATCTGGCCAAGGCGATGGAAGCCGCGGATTGGACCGGCTTCCCGGCGCGCCAGGCGGAGTCGGCGCGGCGCGGCAAGCGGCGCGGGATCGGCATCAGCTACTACATCGAGGTCTGCGGCGGCGCGCCGGGCGTGCCGGCGCTGCTGCGCTTCGAGCGCGACGACAGCGTCAGCCTCATCGTCGGCACGCAGTCGAACGGGCAAGGGCACGAGACCGCCTATGCCCAGATCGTCGCCGACCGCCTCGGCATTCCCTTCGACAAGGTGACACTGCGCCAGGGCGACACGGCGGCGATGGCCGCGGGCAGCTTCACCGGCGGCTCGCGCTCGGTGCCGGTCGGCGGCGTCGCCACGCGGATGGCGGCGGATATCGTCATCGATAAGGGCAAGCGCCTCGCCGCCGACCTCCTGGAGGCCGCCGCGGCGGACATCGAATTCCGCGACGGCCAGTACGTGGTCGCCGGCACCGACCGCATGGTCGACATTTTCCACGTGGCGCGCGCCGCGCCCGAGCCGCTCGCCGGCGAGGCCGAGTTTGCGCCGGAAGTGGCGACCTTCCCCAATGGCTGCCACATCTGCGAGCTGGAGCTCGATCCGGAGACCGGCAGCATCGCCCTTCTCCGCTACACCGTGGTCGACGATTTCGGCGCGGTGGTCAATCCGCTGCTGCTGTCGGGGCAGGTGCATGGCGGGATCGGCCAGGGCATCGGGCAGGCGCTGCTCGAGCACACCGTCTATGACGCGGACGGCCAGCTGCTCTCCGGCTCCTTCACCGACTACGCCATGCCGCGGGCCGGCGATGTCCCGGCGATCCATTTCCGCTGGAACCCCATTCTCTGCCGCACCAATCCCTTGGGCATCAAGGGCGCGGGCGAGGCGGGGGCGATCGGCGCGCCGCCGGCCGTCATCAACGCGCTCGTCGACGCGCTGGGCGGCGCCGCCATCGATATGCCTGCGACGCCCGAGCGGGTCTGGCGCACGCTACGGGGGTGAGGCCGGCCGCGCAAAGGCGGCGTCTCGCAACTGTCATATAATTGTCATGAGCGCCTGATATCAGACCG
>DASQSR010000532.1:0-2262 GCA_035642295.1 Allostellaceae bacterium
CGCGAGGTGCCGAGCCAGCGCAAGCCCCTTGCGGAAATCGCCTTCCAAGGCGGCTTCCCTGAGCGGGCCCGATGACCAGGTCGAAGACCGCTTCCGAATAAGAGACCCTATTCCTCGCCGCGTTCGAGCGCCGCCAGCGCCTCGGCGTCGGCAACCGCCAGCACCCGCCGCGCCGTCGCGAGGTCGAAGCCGGCGCGCGCCAGCGCGGCGAGGTCCTTCTGGCGGTGCGCGGCGCGCGCGGTCTCCGGCCGGCAGGGCCCGAGCCGGCGCCGGCGGACGAGGGCACAGGCGGCGGCGAGCTCGCTGTCGCCGGGCTCGGCGTCGAGCCGGCTGAGCGCCGCTGCGACATGCTCGGCCTCGACGCCCTTCATCGCCAGCTTGCCGCGGATGCCGTGGCGCGAGGCGCCGCGCCGCCGGAGGCTCGCCGCCTGCTGCGCCGCGTAAGCGCCGTCGTCGAGCAGCCCCGAGCGGAGATAGCGCGCCACGATCTCGTCGACGAGGGGCTCGCCTTCCGCGGCGTCGCTGCCATGGACCCGCGCCGCGCGCGCCACCTTGCGCAGCAGCACCCGCCGCAAATTGCCGCTGGAGCTGGCAAAGCGCTCGAGATAATGGAGCGCCGCATTCTCGAGCTGCGCCGCCGTCGCCGGCCGCGGCCCCCGCGGCGCTTTCCGCTGGTTCATGGGGGCGAGTCTAGCCTCTCGTGGCCAGCGTGATCCAGCGCGGTTCTTTGTGGCCCCTGGGAGATGCCCGTCTCAATGTCCCTCTTCCTGGCCAACCCGGCCGACCGCTTTGCGGTCGGCCCCGAAGGGTTCGCTCGCGAAGCGAGCGAACGGGTTGGCGTCGAAGGACGCAGGCCGCCCATGCAGCCCGCCGCCGGCGATTCCCTTTGACCGAAGCGTCCCCTAATCTCGCGCCATGTCGGATCTCGCTCCCCATCTCCGCCGCTTCGGCGCCGTCAACTGGCTCGGCCTCTGGACGCTCTATCTGCGCGAGGTGCGGCGCTTCTTCAAAGTCTCGATGCAGACCGTGGCGGCGCCGGTGGTGACGACGCTGCTGTTCCTCGCGGTCTTCGTCCTCGCGCTGGGCGGCGAGCACCGCCATGTCGGCGACGTCCCCTATCTCGAGTTCCTGGCGCCCGGCCTCATCATGATGGCGATGGTGCAGAACGCCTTCGCCAACACCTCCTCCTCGCTGATGATCGCCAAGATGCAGGGCAACATCGTCGACGTGCTGATGCCGCCCCTGAGCCCGGCCGAGCTCACCTGGGGCTTTGCGCTCGGCGGCGTGACGCGCGGCCTTCTGGTGGGGCTGGTCGTCGCCGCGGCGATGGCGATCTTCGTGCCGATCCGCCTCTACGCCCCGGCGCTGGTGGTCTTCCATGCGCTGGCCGCGTCGCTCCTGCTGTCGCTGCTCGGCATGCTGGGCGGCATCTGGGCCGACAAGTTCGACCACATCGCCACCGTCACCAACTTCGTCGTGACACCCCTCTCGTTCCTGTCCGGCACCTTCTACTCGATCGCGCGGCTGCCGCCGCTGTGGCACGCCGTGGCGATGGGGAACCCCTTCTTCTACATGATCGACGGCTTCCGCTACGGCTTCATCGGCCATGCCGACGGCCCGGTCGCGGCCGGAATCGTCATCATGGTCGCGATCAACGCCGCCTTGCTCGCGCTTTGCCATGCCCTCTTCGCCCGCGGCTACAAGCTGAAGGCGTGAGGCGGGCGGAGGTAAGCCGCTTTAAGAACCGGCCGCGACGCCGCTGGCCGGCATTCAAGTGCTCGCAACCTTGATCAGGGACGCTTCGGCGCGGCGTTCGAAGATGACGGCGCCCTGTTGCCGGGCGACGCCACGAGCGGTCGCGAACGCCTGCCGTGCCTCACCCTTGTTGGCGCGGTCGCGCGCCAGCAGGCATTCGCCGCGCAGGCGCCAGATTTCGGCGAGGTAATAGCCGACATCCGGTTCCTCGTTGGCGACCAGCGCTCGATCGAGCAGCGCCTCGGCGCGGTCATGGCGGCCTGCGCCCAGCATGACGTCGCCGGCGACGCCAAGAAGAAATTGCACGTTCGGCCCGGCGGCAGCCGCCTGCTCGATCTCCTGTTCGACCAGGTCGGCGCTGGCCGCGCCTCGCGCCCACGCCGCCAAGAGCATGGCGCCCGCGCGGTACGCGGGAAAACCATACTTGTCGGCAAGCGCGATCATGCGCTCGGCCATGAGCCCGGTCAGCTCGCGGTTGGCGCTGATCTGATTGGCCATCGCCGCGTT
>DASQSR010000533.1:0-11779 GCA_035642295.1 Allostellaceae bacterium
GAGAGAGACTAACTGTCCGGGGCCGTCGCAAGTAGTGGACACGTGTCGGGAAAGATCACGCGGTAATTGCAGCCATCACATACTTGGGTTTAGCGAGACCTTGACTTTCGGTGGGCGGGCCGGGCGCTCTGGTCAGGCCGGAACCGAAAAAGCCCCTCCCGCGACGGGAGGGGCTGAAGCGGCCGGACGCGGGGGGAGGCCCGGCTTGGGAGGAATGTCGCGACCATAGCAGCATGCGGAAACCCGCGATATTGGCGGAAAGGAAGGATGAGCTGCCGAGAGGAAGCAGCTGCCTGTACTTAGGAGTCAACTTGGTCGTCGCGCGCTTGCGGAGCACGGGCGCGTCGACGCCGCCGGTATCGTCGAGGCATCCATTCCATCGTTTTATCCTGCCTGCCCTTGGTGTCGCTCCGGATCACCTCCGGACGATGGCTGCGGTCGCAACCGGACGCTAGCGTGCCCGCGCTGCAGCCGGGAGCCGAGCCGATGGCGCGCCGCTACGGCGCCAAAGTGAGGGGCGGCCGACGAGCGCCGCCTGAGCGAAAGTGTAATCGAGATGATGCTCCGCGGCATCGGCGACTTCCGAAAAGGCAATAGGAAGAGGTCAGGCGCGCTGTTACTTGAAGATCATCGGCGGTCGCGAACGACGACGGGAGGCTGATCGATTTCCTTGTGAGTAGGCGGCGCCCGGCTTGGATCCTCCCACTCTCCTGCGGTGGTGTCGGCGGGAGAGGGTTCACCCCCATCGAGGCAGGAAGAAGGGGCGGCGCCGCGCGCGGCGATGGACGAGGCACACGCCTCGAACGACTTCGTTGACGAGGCTCCGGGCATTTCCCAATCGGAAGCAAGCCACGATGCAGTGTCACCTGCCGGACGAACCGCTTATTCAGGTCGCCGATCTGTGGAGCCCCAAGATTTACGGGTGTCATGATCATGTCGAACCCCCTCGGTCAAGAGCTGGGCGAGCAGACGGTGGCGGAGCCTCCGCCATCCGATCTCCGCAACAATCGCGCGACTTGACGGCCAACAAAGACCGGCGCCAGTCCGCGCCGCGGAAAGGCCGGATCTCGCGAGCGACCGATGCTTGGACGAACGATCGCGCGCGCGCGCGCCGGAGCCGCGCGCCGCTCGTCTTCGTGTTGCTCGCGATCCTGAACGGTGGATGTGCCCTTCACGCCGACGAGAACGCCGCCAAGCCCCAAGTGGCCGCGGGCCAGGCGCCACCTTCGCCGGTCGGCCAGCCTGAGACCCCACCGTCCAACCTCCTCTCCGCGCAGACGTCGATCGATCAAGACGCCGTGCGAAGGGGGCGCGCGATCGTCATTCCCGGAACGGGTTCCTTCGTCGCGCCGGCAGACGTGCAGCCGGCGCATGTGCAGTCCGCCGCGGGAGGCGGCATAACCTTCGCCTTCAACGGCCTTGACGTGCGCGAGGTCGCCCGCGAGCTGCTCGGCGAGCAGCTCCACCTTCCCTACGTCGTCGACCCCAAGGCGAACGCGCCGATTACCGCGCAGACGGGCGGTCCGCTGCGTCGCGAAGACGTACTTCCGACGCTTGAAGCGATACTGTCCGCGAACGGCCTCGCCATGATTGAGGACAATGGCGTCTGGCGGATCATGCCGATGCAGGACGCCGCGCGTGCGACGTTGAGCGCGCCGATGGCCGCGCAGCCGGGATACGGGATCCGGATTCTGCCGCTCAAATACGTCTCCGCGCCCGAGCTCAAGGGCGTGCTCGCTCCGGTGATGCCGCAGGGCAGCACGTTGGAGACCGTCGGGGCGCGCAACGTTCTCGTCGTCGCCGGTCCCGCCAGCGAGCTCGGCGGTCTCGCTGACTTGGTCCGCCGCTTCGACGTCGACTGGCTCGCCAGCACCTCCTTCGCGCTCTATCCGCTGCATGTCGCGCAGGCCAAGGACGTCGCGCCCGAGCTCCAGGCCATCTTCGGGGACGGTGCATCGGGACCGCTTGCAGGCCTGGTACGGGTGGTTCCGATCGACCGCCTTAACGCGATTCTGGTGATCGCTGCGGAGCCGAAGTACCTGGTGGACGTCCGACAATGGATTGACAGATTCGACTACGGCGAGGACGAGACGACACCGCGCATGTTCGAATACCGCGTGCAGAACAGCCGCGCCGCCGACATCGCCGCCGTCCTCAACAAGCTTCTGGGTGCAGGCGCGGTCAGCACGGTTCAGCCGGCAACCGCGCCCGGAACCAGTGGTGTCGCCATCGGTGGAGGAGGCGCGCCCGGAATCGGCGTCCCTCCGGGCGGGATCGGGCCGGGCGCGTACCCGATGGGGCTGTCCGGGCAACCCTCCGGCACCTCCCTCCCCGGCGCGACGGGGATTACCGGCCTCGGCACCGCCCCACCCGCCCAGCCGGGCATGGCCACGGGCGCTTTACCCTCGACAGCGCCGCCGGGCGGCACCGGCGCGCGGCCCGGCTCGCTGTCCGAAGCGCTCGAGGGGACGTTCGGCGCCCCGAACGAGGCGCAGGGAGAATTGCCGCTGCCGCAAGCGCGGGTCGTCGCCGACGAGAAGAACAATGCGATCGTCGTCTACGCCAAGCCCCGCGACTACCGCATGATCGAAAGGGTCATTCACCAGCTCGACGTCGTGCCGTTGCAAGTGGAGATCGAGGCGACGATCGCCGAGGTGACGCTCAACGACCAGCTCCAATACGGCGTGCAATGGTTCCTGAGCCACGCCTCGAACAAGTTCGAGTTTACCGCCCCGCCCCCCGGCGTCAGCACGGTGACCACCACCAGCGCCGGCACCGGCACGGCTGCCGATATTCTGCCGAGCTTCCCCGGCTTCGACTATGTGCTCGGCGGCGGTCAGGGGAAGCTGGTGCTGAGCGCGCTTTCCGACGTGACCCATGTGGATGTCGTGTCGGCGCCGCATCTCGTCGTGCTGGACCATCAGACCGCCTACCTCCAGGTCGGCGACGAGGTTCCGACGGTGACGGCCAGCGCGGTCAGCACCCTCACCTCCACCGCGCCCATCGTCAACAGCGTCCAATATATCGGCACGGGCGTCATCCTCCAGGTGACGCCGCGCGTCAACAACAGCGGTCTCGTCACCCTCGACATCGACCAGTCGGTGAGCGACGTCACGACCACGACCACCTCCACCATCGATTCGCCGACGATCAGCCAGCGCCATATCAATACCACGGTGACAGTGCAGGGCGGCGAGACCGTGGCTCTGGGCGGTCTCATCACCGACAACCGCACGGTCAGTAACAGCGGCATCCCCATCCTCAAGGATATCCCCGTGCTCGGCGCTCTCTTCGGCGAACGCAGCAACACGAAAGCCCGAACCGAGCTTCTGGTGCTGCTCACTCCGCGCATCCTGCGCGATCAGCGCGACGCCACCGCCGCGACCGACGAGCTGCGCGAGGAAATGCGCGATCTAAAGCCGCTGGAAAGCCGTGCGCGTTGAGCGCGCCCCGAACGGCGCACCGGAACGCACTCCGCCGCCGGCATCGGATCGGTCGGGCGAGCGTGGCGTGGCGCTCGTCATGGTGCTCTGGGTCATCGCTTTCCTTGCGGTCGTCCTCGCAGCGTTCGTCGGCGAAGGTCGGATGGAACTTCGCATCGCCCGCAACCGTCTTGCCGAGGCCGGGGCCGAGGCGGCAGCCGACGCGGGCGTCGCGCTGGCGGTCTCCAGCGTTGCCGTCACGCTCGTGACGCTGCAAGCGCCGGGCACGCCGCTTCCCGATCGCGCTTGGTTCCCCGACGGTGCGCTCCATGAACTTTCCTGGAACGGGGCCGACCTCCGTGTCCGCATCGACAGCGAAGCTGGAAAGGTTGACCTCAACGCCGCACCTGAACAGGAGCTCACCGCGTTGTTCCTGGCGCTTGGCGTGAACGCTCGCCGGGCCGCCGACCTTGGGGCGGCGATCGTCGCGTGGCGTCAAGACCGCGCCGCGGCGCTGGGCATCGACAGGACGAAACCCGATCGGCGCGTCTCCGATCAGCCGCTCGGCCCGTTCTTCGCGATCGAGGAACTGAAGCGGGTTCCGGGGATAACGCCGGAGGTTTACGCCCTCATCGCACCCTATGTCACCGTGTGGTCGGGCAGTCCCCTTCCCGATCCAAGGATGGCGTCGAGGCCGGTTCTCCTGACTTTTCCTGGTACCGATCCTGCGCAAATCGACAAGTGGATCGCGGTCCGCGCGGCCCGAGGGCCGAACGCTCCCATTCCACCGGAATTGGCGTCGAGCGCACTGATGATGCCCAGCCGTGCCCGGCCAATCGTCATGATCCGATCTGCAGCAAGCACGGGGGCCGGCGCCCAGTTCACCCGCGATGCTGTCGTGGCCGTCACCGGCGATCCCTACAACCCCATGCGCGTGCTCGCCTGGGAGCGGGAGCGCGAAGCGGCGCCCGCGCGCCCGGCGCCCTGACGCCCTTGTCACGCCGACGCGCGGCGCGCCGGAGAAGCAAGCTCAGCGGCGGGCTGGCGCCGATTGCTGCGATGCGATCGGCGAAGGGGGCGGTCGGGCGGCGCCGGCAGCAGGGGGCGCAGGCCTGGGTTTGAGTTCCGCGCGTGCGTCACCGCGGACCAGCAGCACGCCATTCAAGGTCACCTCGCTCACCGTCCATCCCTCCAGCGCCGCGCCTTCCTTCAGGCGCTCGAGCTTGGGCGGCTGGCCGTGACGGATCAGGGCAATCGCATCCTCCTCGTCGCGGACCACCCCGAGAAGGACCAGACCCGACGGCGCCGCCGCGAGGCCGTCCGCCCCAGCGATCGGCCGGCGGGACGCCCAGAACAGCGGGCGGGCCTCGATGTCGTGAAACGCTGCGATCGGAGGTGGTGCGAAGGCCGGGTCGGAACGCGCGGCGACGACGGGATGACCGAGTTCTGCGGGTCCGGGGACAAGGCCGGCTCCGTCCTCGCCCCGCGTCGCGAGCTCGAGCCACAGGACGCACCCCATGGCGGCGCACAGGGCGGATAAGGCGAGACGGCGAGCGAGGCGAGCATTCATGCGGATGACCCTGCCGGCTTGCGGACGTAGCCATAGAGGTCGAAGGTCACATCGAGATCGGGCTCCTGGCCCTCCGCCTGAGCCGACTTTCCCGGGTAGAACGGCGTCGACACCCGCAGGCCCACTCGATCGATGAACAGGTAGGGCTGGGAGGATTCGAGCTCATGCAGGATGCGCACCAGCTCCCCGAGCTTCACCGACATTTGCGCGCGCACGCCCACGCGGCGGTAGGGGCCGTCGTCGCGCGCCGGCAGGGCCTGCGCGCTCCGGAAGGCACCCCGCGCCGCCTCCGTTGCCGTCTTCAGGCGATTCTGAAGTTCCGCCGAAGCGAGAGCGTCGGAGGGACCCGTGAGCAGGCCGGGAGCGACGGCGCGCTTGCTCTTCAGGTTCCGCAGCTCGATCTCGAGCGCCGCCGGATCCAGTCGGGCCGAGTCGAGCTTGTGCAGCGCCATCTCGAGCTGCGACGCGCTGGCCTCGGCATCGCTGTATGATCGCCACAGCGGCAGCGCCCCCCAGAGCAGGGCGACGAAAATCACCGCCAGCAGCAGCCCGACCGCGACCAGGCGGCGGAGCGCGGGCGAGGCCTGCGCCAATGGGCCCGGCGCGATCATCGCTCTCTGCCTCCATCGGCTGGCGCAGCGTCTCGCGGCGACGAAACGTCGGCAGCGATAGCCGATCGCGTCACCGCGTGCGTTGCAAGCGAAAATCTTTCCCGTCCGTCGCGTTCGCGCGTCACCGGCGACAGGTACATCGTGCCGGAGAACAGCCCCGAGCGTTCGAGCGTATCCACCAGGTTGGACGTCGACCCGGCACTGCCGGTCAGCCGCACGTCTTGTCCCGACATGCCCCATTCGGTGAGCCATGCATCGTCCGGCGTCACGCGGGTCGTGTCGAGCAGAAGCCGCAAGGGACTGGGCGCCGTTCGCTTCCTGTCGAGGAGGAAGTGATCCTCCTGGACCAGGTCGTCGATCTGATGCTGCAGCGCCACGGCAGAGGCATGTGTGCGTTTGGCGGCGTCGAACTGCGTTTCAAGGCGCGCAACACGGCTGTGAACCTCGGCCAACGGAAGCCAGACGAGAGCCATCGCGAGCGCCGCGGCCGCCGCCGCCAGCCCCCACGCGACGAGGTCCCGCGTCGGGCGGGGCCGGTTCAGGGTCAACAGCGACGTACGCAGGAAATCACCGGAGGCGGGGTTTCCGGTCGAATCCGCCGCCTCAACCCGATGAGGCTCGAGACCCAGGCTGCGCGCCGTCTTGAGAACCGCCTCGAGCGTCGCGCGCACGGCAACGACGACCTCCGCGATGAGGCGCTTGCGCTGAGGCTCGGTCCGCAGGAGCCGCACCGCGTACACCGCCTGGGCGCGTGAGAAGGGCGTGTATCTGTCCAGGTCGTAGCCCACCGCCTCATCGAGATCGGCCTGCGCGGCGATCGGCAGCTCCACTTCCTGGCGCGAGACCATCCCTGACGGAACGCGCACGACAAGCGACATCCGGCGCGAGCGGAGCGCGCCGAGCACGCCGCCGGAGCGAAGGACCTGCATGCCCGCTGCCGGCTGCGCCGTCGGGAACTGGCCAAGCGTGCGAGCGCGTCGGCCCGACTCCACGGAAAGCGTAGCCGTCGCCAGGTCATCGGACACGATCAGGACGACGGCGTCTTCGCTCGCTCCAGCGACCAGCCGCCGTGGCAGGAGACCGGCGAGCTCGGCGATCCACCAGCGGAGAAATTGCGACGCCGTCGCGCCGATATCGCTCAATCGCAGTGTCCCGATGTTCATGACGGCCCCCTTGTTCCCCAGCCGCGACCGATCGCGGCAGGTGGCGGCGCGGAGAGCCGAAGAGCAATCACGAGATCGGGCATGGACGAGCCGTCGGCGAAGCTGGCCGATAGCCGCACCAGGCGCGGCAAGCCTCGCTCAGAGGACCAGTCATCGGCCCAGACCGGCTGGGCTGCCGGGGAAAGAGCGCCGTAATAGCTCAATTGGAGCTTCGCCACATGGTCGAGCAGCACCGTGTTGCGCCCGGACGCCTTTGCCGGTACGTCGAACAAACCGCCTTCCAGCGCGAGCCGCCCGTCCGAACCCCGCGACGGCGCATCGAAGCGAAGCTCGAAGGCCATGAGGCCGCCGAGCGGCGTGCTCTCCGGGGCCGGCGCGAGGAAGCGAAGCTGCGTCGGGCCGCCCTCGAAGGCGATACGTGGGGCCGGCGCCGCTACATCGAGGATCGGGCGGGCGTCGGCAAGTTCGGCGAGCAGAAACTCTTGCAGCGCGCCGACGCGCTGAGCGAGGTTTATCTGCTGGGGTTTCCGGGTGAACCGGCTGGTCGCCAGCTTCATGCCGTCGAGGAGCAGAACCGAGAGAAACGCGAGGAGCGCGACGGACACGAGGAGTTCAACCAGCGTGAACCCGGCGTCGGTCCCCGGCGCCTCAGAGAGCTCCCCGACTTTTGGGGACCACTGTCTGCGCATGGATCGTGACGCCTCCCGTGAGCCAATTGACCAGAACCTCGTACTGCAAGCCCCCCGCCTCGAGCGACACGCCGCCGCCGCTCGAACTGCCGTCGGGATAGAAGCGAATGAGGCCGCGGCGACGGCCGTCGACATCCGTATCTCGCGCGAAAAGCATGGCGCGCACGCCGCTCGGCAGATATCGCGGCTGGCTGCCGGGGAGCCGCCACGCGCCGCTGGTGACGTCGACCACGACGATCTCCGGTCGGCCGCGGAGAATCGCCTCCTCCCGCGCCGCGCGAAAGCCGGACGCCATCTCGCGCGCCGACGACTGCAGCGCTGCGCGGGCCGGCGTGCCGTGGAAGAAGGCGGTGGCGAGGCCGATAAAGATCAGCGCCATGATCGCGAGCACGACGACCAGTTCGATGAGCGTGAAGCCTGCGATCGACCGGCCCTCGAGAGGCGCTTGCGGCGCCGACCGCGGCAGGAAGGCCGGCGTCATCTGAGCGCTGCCGCCGAGACCTGTCCGGCGGCTCCGGCTGCGAGACCGATCGGCGTGTTCCCATCCGGCCCGGTGGAGAAGAGACTGTAATCGCCGCTTTGCCTAGAATACCGGTACTGATAGGGATGGCCCCAGGGATCCAGCGGCACGCCGGCCGCCCCGGTCTTGAGATAAGGACCCGCCCAGTAGGCAAGGTTTCCCGGTTTGCTGACGAGTGCCTGCAGCCCTTCCTGGTCCGTCGGATAGCGGCCCTCGTCGACCATGAACAGATCGAGCGCCGTGGCCATGCTCTTCAACTCGATCTTGGCGGTTTCGACCTTCGCCCGTGACAAGTACTTCAGCACCTGCGGCGAGGCGATCGCCACCAGCAGACCGAGGATCGCCAGCACGACGAGCAATTCGATCAAGGTGAACCCGCCTTCGCCCTCCCGATTGATGCGCTTCATGACGCGCTCCTTTCGCATTTCCTTCCCTTACATCGCCAGGTCGTAGACGCTGAGCACGGCCGTCAGGATCGAGCCGATGACGGCGGCGACGATAACGCCGAGAACCACCGTCAGGGCCGGCGTCAGCAGCGCCACCAGCCGTTCGACCAGCCGGCGCGTCTCGGCCTCCAGCGTGTCGGCGATCTTGAGCAGCATCTCCTTCTGGCGGCCGCTCTCTTCGGCGACGGCCATCAGCCGGCAGGCCAGCGGCGGGAAGACACCGGTCTGCCGCAGCGGCTCGGCCACGCCCTTCCCTGACTTGGCTTGCTCGAGCACCGCGTCGATCGCTTGCGCGAAGACCGCGTTTCCGGCCGTCTCGCGCGCGATCTGCAGCGCCGGGACCAGCGCCACGCCGCCGTCGATCAGCGTCCCGAGCGTGCGCGCGAAATGCACCGTGCACATCTTGGCCACGACCGGGCCGAGCACCGGGAGCTTCAGCACGGCGCTGTCCCACCGACGCTTCCCTTCGACCGTGCGCAGCGCGCGCCGCGCCCCCAGGAAGAGGAGCAGCGCCGCGACCGGCACGGTCCACCACCAGTGCCGGGCGAGGTCCGAGGCTGCGAGAAGGGCGCTCGCCGAGGCGGGAAGCGCATCGCCCGCCTGGGCGAAGAGCGGCGCGAAGCGAGGAACGACAAAGACGAAGAGCACGCCGATGGAGCCGCAGCAGACCAGCGCCACCACCGCCGGATAGAGCACCGCCGATATCACCGTCTCCCGCCAGGCGAGGCTCTGCTCGATGAACTCCGCCAGGCGCGCGAGCGCGCTCTCCAGGCTGCCGGCCTCTTCGCCGGCTCTGATCATGCTCACCGCGAAATCGGGGAAGACGCCCGGTTCGGCCGTCATCGCGTCGGCGAGCGAGGCGCCGGAGTGGATGCGCTCCAGCAGCGTCCGCAGGATCTCGGCCTCGCGCGGCTTTGGCGAGAGATCGGCCGAGAGGGCGAGCGCCTCGTCGAGGGCGAGCCCCGCGCCGAGCAGCACCGCCGTCTGCGAGGCCGTGGCGGCCAGCGCGGCGAGCTTCAAGGCGCGCCCGCGCCGCTCCGTCGGCACCGCGGCCTTCTGCGCCGCCATCGGCCGCAGCCGCAGCGGCATCAGCCCGGCAGCCTGCAGGCGGGCCGCGGCGCTGACCTCGTCAGCCGCTTCGATCTCGCCTTCCCGCAGCTCCGATTCCCCGTCGGCCGCCCGATAACGCCAAACGGTCATCGCTCTCTCCTCACTCAACGCGGCGCCTTCACAGGTCCTGCGTCACGCGCAGCACCTCCTCGATTGCGGTGATGCCGTCGAGCGCCTTCAACAGCCCGTCTTCGCGCATGCTGCGCATCCCCTCGCTTGCGGCGGCGCACCTGAGATCGGCGACCTCGGCATGCCTGAGCACCAGCGTGCGCAGCGCATCCGACATCTCCAGCACTTCCATGACGGCGACCCGCCCCTGATAGCCGGTCCCCTGGCACGCCTCGCAGCCCCGCGGCGCGAACAGCTGAATCGGCCTGCCACGGGCGAGCGCAGCGAGGCCGGACCGTTCCAGAAAGGCCGGCGACGTCTCGCACGGCGTGCGGCAATGGCAGAGGCGGCGGACGAGGCGCTGGGCCGTCACGCCCGAGAGGGTCGAGGTGAGCAGGTAGTCCTCGACGCCCATGTCGAGCAGCCGCGTGATCGCGGAAGCGGCGTCGTTGGTGTGCAAGGTCGACAGCACGAGATGGCCGGTGAGTGCCGCCTGAATCGCGATCTGCGCCGTCTCCCGGTCGCGCATCTCGCCGATCATCACGACGTCGGGATTGTGGCGCAGGAGGGTCCGGAGCACATCGGGGAAACCCAGGCCGATCTGCGGCTTCACCTGGACCTGGTTGACGCCGTCGAGCTGGTATTCGACCGGATCTTCGACGGTGAAGACGTTCCGCTCGGGACTGTTGAGCCGGCTCAGCGTCGCGTACAGCGTCGTCGTCTTGCCGCTCCCGGTCGGCCCGGTCACCAGCACGAAGCCTTGCGGCCGGTCCGCGAGTCCGAGATACCGCTTGAGCGCGTCGGGCGCGAACCCCAGCTGCTCGAAATCGACGACGAGGCTCGAGCGGTCGAGAATGCGGATCGTCACCCGCTCGCCGTGATGCGTCGGTATCGTGGCGACGCGCAGATCGTACTCCCGGCCTCGGATCGTCGCGAGGATGCGGCCATCCTGCGGCAGACGACGCTCGGCGATGTCCAGCTTGGCCATGATCTTGATGCGCGAGACCACGGCCGCGCGCAGCCGGACCGGTGGCGCCGCGGCGGCGCACAGCATGCCGTCGATGCGGTAGCGCACCGACAGCCGATCGCCGAAGGGTGCGATATGGATGTCCGAGGCGCGCGCCTCGACCGCGTGCGAGATGAGCAGGTTGACGAGGCGGACCACCGGCGCCTCCCGCGCCAGATCCCGCAGCCGACCGACATCGGCCTCGTCGTCGGAAAAGCCGCTTTCCGAGGCTTCCGCTTGTCCGATCTGCTCGACGATGTCGCCCACCGCGCCCTTGGCGCCGCCATAGAGCCGCTGCTGAGCGAGCTCGATGTCCGAGGGCGCGGCGACGAGGATCTCGGCGCATTTGCCGGACATGAGCGCGAGCGCATCGACCGCTTGCCGGTTGAGCGGATCCGCCACGGCGAGACGAATCCGGTCGGCCTCCTCCGACAGCGGCACGATGCGCATCTGGCGAAGGAACTTCGCGCTCGCCAGGTTCAGAACGGGCATTTCGGGGAAATCCTCCGGCTGGGCCACGGCAAGGCCCAGCTCGGCGGCGACGGCGGCGACGATGTCGTGCTCATGCGCGAGGCCGAGCTTCGCCAGCACGGTTTCGACCCGCTCCTCGCTCGAGGCGGAAAGACGCAGAGCGCGCTCGGCCGCCGGCCCGTCGAGCGCCGTCATCTCGACGAGCCGTTTCAGCAGCCTGCTCTGGAAGGCGTCGCGCTGCGGCGCCAGGCTCGAGGCGTCATGCCTGATCTCACTCATGACGACCCTCTGCGCCTGGCGCGCAGCGCGGCACCTCTGCGCCGGCGAATTTCCGAACCTCACTCATCTCGCCGCCCGCCTGGTCCTCAAGGCTGTGCGCTGCTGCCCGCGACCTGCGCCACCATCCCGTAGAGCGCCTGCATCTGGGGACCGGATTTCTGCGCATAGCTCGCGTTGAGATAACCCCACCAGTCCCAGCATCCCTCCGGATTGCTGGAAGTCAGCGTGGTCGTCTGCGGGTAGAGCACGATGAAGTTGTTGGTGTCGGCCCACTGGTTGATGCCGGTATTGTCGATGAAGGCCGAGCCGACCGTGCCGTAATACTGCTCGCAGCCATGGAGCACGAGGACGAGTCCGCACTGCGTGCCGCTGGCGCAGGCGGCC
>DASQSR010000534.1:0-2004 GCA_035642295.1 Allostellaceae bacterium
CCAGACGATGATGTGGGGCGACGGCTACGGTCTCAGCCGGCCGGACCTCTATTCGGTCGCGCTCATGGACATTCATCACGGCTGGCGGCGGCGGGCCAATGATCTGTCCGAGACGACCAAGCTCTTCCTGCTGCTGGGCACCTACATCAACAACATCTACGGTCCGCGCTATTACGGCAAGGCGATGAACATCTCGCGGCGGCTCACTGCCGCCTACGATCGCGTGCTACAGCAGTTCGACCTGCTGCTGCTGCCGACGACGCCGATGAAGGCGACGCCGCTGCCCGGACCCGAGGCGAGCCGCGAGGAATACGTGCAGCGCGCGCTCGAGATGATCGCCAACACGGCGCCCTTCGACATCACCCACCATCCCGCCATGTCGCTGCCCTGCGGCATGGTCGACGGGCTGCCGGTCGGGCTGATGCTGGTCGGGCGGCACTTCGACGAGCCCACCGTCTACCGCGCCGCCTATGCCTTCGAGCAATCCGGCGACTGGAAGAAGATGTGACGGCAGGAGACGAGACACTGTGGACGCCGCGCTGAACGCCGTCTTCGAGATCCTGAGCTTCGGCGCCATCATCGTGCTGGTGGTGTTGGGGCTCGGGATCATCGCCAGCATGATGGGCATCTTCAATTTCGCCCATGGCGAGTTCGTCCTGCTCGGCGCCTATACCACCTATCTCGTCTACAGCTGCGGCCTGCCGGTGTGGCTGGGGATGCTCGCGGCCCCTTTCGTGCTGGCGCTCATCGGGCTGGCGGTCGAAAGGCTGGCGATCCGGCGCTTCTATGCCGTCCCGATTGTCGCGATGCTCGGCACCTACGCGCTCGGCATCATCATCCGCGAGAGCGTGCGCTCGCTCATCGGCGGCCTCTACATCTCGATTCCGGCGCCGCTCGTCGCTTCCCTCGCCATCGGCGGCGTTCGCCTGCCGGAATGGCGGATCGCCATCCTCATCATCACCGCGCTGGTGATGGCGGGCAGCTACCTGCTGCTGACCCGCACCAGTTTCGGGCTGCGCATGCGGGCGGCGCTGGAGAATCCCGCCCTCGCCCGCGCCTCCGGCATTTCGACCCAGCGCATCTATGCCATCAGCTTCGCCTTCGGCTCGGCCCTCGCCGGGCTTGCCGGCGCGCTGGTGGTGCCGATCTTCTCGCTCTTCGCCGATCTCGGCCTGCGCTTTCTCATCCAAGGCTTCCTCGCCGTCATGCTGGGCGGCGTCGGCACCTTCGAGGGACCGGTCGCCGGCGCCGGCGTCATCGGCGTCTTGAGCGCGGCGCTGCCTTGGGCGATCTCCCCCGTGCTCGCCGACGTCCTCGTCTTCGTGATTGCCATCGTCATCGTCAAGTTCCGGCCGGCCGGGCTGATTTCACGCGGGAGGGTCTGAAGCATGGTGGAGAGCACGAGCGGATTTGCGCGGTCGCGGCTGAGCCGCCGCCGCTTCCTTGAGAGCGCCGCCTGGACCGCGGGAGCCGTCGCCACCGGCGCCGGCAGCTGGGTAATCCCGGCACCATGGGCCAATGCCGCGGCGCCGCCGATCAAGGTCGGCATCGCCACCGACCTCACCGGCGCCATCGGCTATGCCGGCAACGCCGATGCCAATGTGGCACGGATGCTGGTGAAGGACATCAACGCGGCCGGCGGCGTGATCGGCCGACCGCTCGAGCTCTATATCGAAGATACCGCGTCCAATGAATCGATCGCGGTGCCGAACGTGCGCAAGCTCATCCAGCGCGACCAGGTCGATGTCGTCCTCGGCGGCATCACCAGCTCGATGCGCAACGCCATCAAGGACACGATCGTCAAGCGCGGCAAGACGCTCTACATCTATCCGCAGCTCTACGAAGGCAAGGAGTGCGAGAACTACATCTACTGCACCGGGCCGACGCCGGCGCAGCAATGCGACGAATTCATTCCGTGGCTGATCAAGAACGGCGGAAAGCGCTTTGCCTTCCCTTCCGCCAACTATATCTGGCCGCACGTGCTCAACGCCTATGCGCGCAAGG
>DASQSR010000535.1:0-3508 GCA_035642295.1 Allostellaceae bacterium
CGGTCAAGGTCGATGGCGAAGCGCAGGATTTGTCGGCGTCGATCGGCGAGGACGCGCGGGTCGCCATCCTGACGCGTGACGCGCCCGAGACGCTCGAGATCCTGCGCCACGACGCGGCGCATGTTCTGGCCGAGGCGGTGAAGGAGCTCTATCCCGAGACGCAGGTGACCTTCGGGCCGGCGACCGAGAGCGGCTTCTATTACGATTTTGCCCGCGACGCGCCGTTCACGCCCGAGGATCTCGAGCGCATCGAAAAGCGCATGCACGAGATCGTCGACCGCGACGAGAAGATCACGCGCGAGGAGTGGGAGCGCGACCGCGCCGTCGCGTTCTTCGAGTCGATCGGCGAGAAGTACAAGGCCGAATGGATCAACGAGATTCCGCTGGGCGAGGCGATCAGCCTCTATCGCCAGGGCCGCTTCGTCGATCTCTGCACCGGGCCGCATCTGCCCTCCACCGGCAAGCTCGGCCATGCCTTCAAGCTGATGAAGGTGGCGGGCGCCTATTGGCGGGGCGATGCCCGCAACCAGCAGCTCCAGCGCGTCTACGGCACCGCCTGGCCCGACGAGAAGGCGCTGAAGCAATACCTCTTCCAGCTCGAAGAGGCGGAGAAGCGCGACCATCGCCGCCTCGGACGCGAGCTCGACCTCTTCCACCAGCAGGAAGAGGCGGTGGGCAGCGTCTTCTGGCATCCCAAGGGCTGGACGCTTTACCGCGTCGTCGAGAGCTACCTGCGCCACCGCCTCGACCGCGCCGGCTATCTCGAGGTGAAGACGCCGCAGCTCATCGACCGCTCGCTCTGGGTCGCTTCGGGTCATTGGGAGAAGTTCCGCCACAACATGTTCACGGTGCGCGACGAGGACGAGGGCAAGGAGCGCGTCCTGGCGGTGAAGCCGATGAACTGTCCCGGCCATGTCCAGATCTTCCGCCAGCATCTCCACAGCTACCGCGAGCTGCCGCTGCGCCTCGCCGAGTTCGGCTCGTGCCATCGCAACGAGCCCTCGGGCGCGCTGCACGGCATCATGCGCGTGCGCGCGTTCACTCAGGACGACGCCCATATCTTCTGCACCGAGGCGCAGATCACCGAGGAGACGGTGGCGTTCTGCGATCTCCTGCGCTCGGTCTATCGCGATTTCGGCTTCAACGACGTGGCGGTGAAGTTCTCCGACCGGCCGCCCCTGCGCGCCGGCACGGACGAGGTCTGGGACCGCATGGAAGGGGCGCTCAAGGCGGCGACCGAGGCGGCGCGGCTGCCCTACATCCTCAATCCCGGGGAAGGCGCCTTCTACGGCCCCAAGCTCGAATTCGTGCTGCGCGATGCGATCGGCCGCGACTGGCAATGCGGCACCTTGCAGGTCGATTTCGTCCTGCCCGAGCGCCTCGACGCCAGCTACATCGGCGAGGACGGCCAGCGCCACCGTCCGGTCATGCTCCACCGCGCGATTTTCGGCTCGATGGAGCGGTTCATCGCCATTCTCATCGAGCAGTATGCGGGCCGGCTGCCGCTCTGGCTCGCCCCGGTTCAGGCGGTGGTGGCGACCATCACCTCCGAGGCCGATCCCTATGCCGAGCGGGTGCGCCAGACCCTTGCCGCCGCCGGGCTGCGCGCCGAAGCCGATACCCGCAATGAGAAGATCACCTACAAGGTCCGCGAGCACAGCCTCGCCAAGGTGCCGGTCCTCCTGGTGGTCGGCAAGCGCGAGGCCGAGGATGGGACCGTGGCTTTGCGCCGTCTCGGCGGCAAGGACCAGGAAGTCCTTGCGCTGGACGAGGCCGTCGCTAGATTGAAGAGCGAAGCTGCTGTTCCCTCGTCCTGAGCGGAGCCGCGGCAAGGGACCTTGAGCGGCGCCAACCGGATAGAGTAGGGGCGCCGGCGGGGTCATCTGTCTTTGAAAGGAGGACTTGCATCCCTAGACTACCCACGACGGCGACGCCGACCCGCGACGGGCCGCGCGTCAACCACGAGATCATGGTGCCGCGCGTCCGCCTGGTCGACGAGCGCGGCGAGATGATCGGCGTCGTCACCCGCAATGAGGCGCTGCAGCGCGCGACCGAAGCCGGCCTCGATCTCGTGGAAGTCGCCGCCAATGCCGACCCGCCGGTGGTGAAGATTCTCGACTTCGGCAAGTTCAAATACGAAGAACAGAAGCGCCGCAACGAGGCGCGCAAGAAGCAGAAGGTCATCGAGGTCAAGGAAATCAAGCTGCGCCCGGGCATCGACGACCATGATTACGACGTCAAGATGCGCAGCATGGTGAAGTTCATCGAGGAAGGCGACAAGGTGAAGGTCACCATGCGCTTCCGCGGCCGCGAGCTCGCACATCAGGAGATCGGCATGAACGTGCTCATGCGCGTGCGCGGCGATCTCGACAAGGTCGCCAAGATCGAGCAGCACCCGCGCATGGAAGGCCGCCAGATGACCATGGTGCTGTCACCGAAATAACTCTCTCCGGGCAGAGATGAAGTCGATTTCATCTTGCCGACAGGGCCACGTCATTTGGCGCTCCTATGTGCCAGGTGGCGCGCCGTGACGCGCTGATCGACTGCTCTCGGAGGTCCCGAAGATGATGCGCTTGGCTCCCACGCTGGTCGCCGCTGCCTTCCTCGCCGGAAGCGCCGGCTTGGCCTTTGCCGCCGATGCCACGCCGCCCGCCCAGCCGCCGGCTGCCGCGCCGGCGACGCCCATGCATCACCACTACAAGCACATGCAGATGGCGCACCGCCAGGACGCGGGGCGCGCAGAGGGCAACCGCATGACCTCGGCGCTCAACCTGCTCGAGGCGAAAGGCTACGGCGATTTCAGCCATTTCAAGCAGGACGGCGGGAACTTCACCGCGACCGTGAACCAGCGCGGTCAGCAGTTCAACGTCGTCATCGACCCCGGCAGCGGCCAGGTCACGCGTCAGGGT
Organism: Allostellaceae bacterium; assembly: GCA_035642295.1. Lineage (GTDB taxonomy): Bacteria > Pseudomonadota > Alphaproteobacteria > ATCC43930 > CGMCC-115725 > DAHUYF01. Next base: position 2,910 of record DASQSR010000535.1, read on the forward strand.
TGATGGGAAGCGGGCCGCGGCCCGCGACGCGCGGGCTCGCGCCTTGCGGGCGCTCTGCCGGCCTCAGAGGTGTGAATTTGGTCACAGGCGGCGCCGCTCTCGCGGGCTAAGGTCCGACGCGTCAAGACGACGTTCCGGAGTGACAGCCCCGTGAAGACCGCCGCCCTGATGGCCCGCCGTGCCGACGCCTTTTGCGCCCGCCTCAATGCCGGCCTTGCCGCCGTTGCCATCGTGTTGGCCGTCTTGACCGCGGCCGCGGCGCTGCAGCGTCTTCCCTCGCTGCTTCCGCAGGCCGACGCCGAGACCGGGCTCTCTGTCGACCAGTTCTAGCGGGCGAGCGCGCCCGCGCTTGCCTTTCCGCGCCTCTCCGGTTATAACGCGCCCCTTCCCGACGGCTGGCGGCGCTTTCCCTGCGCCCGCGGGCATGCCTCGCCGTCGTTTCATCACGGCGAAAGGATCGAAATGCCCAAGTTGAAGACCAAGAGCGGGGCGAAGAAGCGCTTCAAGCGCACCGCCTCCGGCAAGATCAAGGCGGCGGTCGCGCATAAGCGCCACCGCCTTATCAGCAAGCCGCAGAAGATGAAGCGCAAGGCGCGCGG
>DASQSR010000536.1:0-10565 GCA_035642295.1 Allostellaceae bacterium
TTTCATCCTTGAGCCGCAGATCATCGCCGCGATCAGCAACGCCGTCGCCTATGCCAATCCCAATCTCGCCGCGACGGCGCTGGTGCGCCCCGACATCCGCGACAATCCCGGGATCTATCCGCCGCCCGAGGTGAAGCAGCACCTGTTCTTCGACCGCCTCGCCTCGCCCGACTACGACCGCTTGCGCACCCGCGCCTGGACCAAGGTGAAGACCGGCACGTGAGCGCGCAGGTGCCGGCGCGGCCGGCGGCTTCGGCCTCTCATGTCGCCCTCGACGGCGTGGTGAAGCGTTACGCCCCGGGGGCGGCGCCGGCGGTCGACCGCGTGTCGCTCGACATCGCCGGCGGCGAGTTCTTCGCCCTGCTCGGCCCCTCCGGCTGCGGCAAGACCACGCTGCTTCGCCTCCTCGCCGGCTTCGAGACGCCCGATGAAGGCCGCATCCTCATCGACGGCGCCGATATGGCGGGCGTGCCGCCCTACCGCCGCCCGGTCAACATGATGTTCCAGTCCTATGCGCTGTTCCCGCACATGACGGCGGCGGAGAATGTCGGCTTCGGCCTGCGCCAGGACGGCCTCCCCCGCGCCCAGGTCAAGACGCGCGTCGCCGCCATGCTCGATCTCGTCAAGCTCGGGGCGCTGGCGCGGCGGAAGCCCCACCAGCTCTCCGGCGGCGAGCGGCAGCGCGTCGCCCTCGCCCGCGCCTTGGCGCAAGAGCCGAAGCTCGTCCTCCTCGACGAGCCGCTGGCGGCGCTCGACCGCAAGCTGCGCGAGGAGACGCGCTTCGAGCTGGTGAGCATCCAGCGCCGCGTCGGCATCACCTTCCTCATGGTGACTCACGACCAGGAGGAGGCGATGAGCATGGCCTCGCGCATCGCCGTCATGTCGGGCGGGCGCGTCGTCCAGGTCGGGGCGCCCCGGGAGATCTACGAGACGCCGGCGAGCCGCTTCGTCGCCGACTTCATCGGCGCCGTCAATCTCTTCGAAGGGCGCGTCGCCCGTGCCGCCGGCGGCTTCATCGAGGTCGAGAGCGCCGAGGCCGGCGCGGCGCTCGTCGTCGAGCATCCGCCGCTCGCCGCCGGCAGCGCGGTTGCTGTCGCGGTCCGGCCCGAGAAGATCAGCCTCGCGCCGGCGCCCGATGCGGCCAACCGGCTCGCCGGCCGCGTGCGCGGCGCGCTCTATCGCGGCGAAGCCTCGACCTACGAGATCGAGCTCGTCGGCGGCAAGCTGGTGCGCGTGACACTGCCCAATACCGGACGCACGGCGGCGGCCTATGCCGCGGGCGAGGGGGTGACGCTCGCCTTCCCGCCCGAGGCCGCAGTGGTGCTGCCGCCATGAGCGCCGCCTCACGCCGGCGCGCCGTTCTCGTGCTGCCCTATGCCTGGCTGGTGCTGTTCTTTCTGGTGCCGTTCCTGATCGCGCTCAAGATCAGCCTCGCCCATTCGGTGATCGCCATTCCGCCTTATTCGTCGCTGGTGGAGTCCGTGCCCGGCGGTGACTGGCGGCTCGCGCTCACCGGCGAGAGCTATCGCCGTTTGGTCGGCGACGACCTCTACCTCATCGCCTATCTCAATGCCGTCAAGTTCGCCGGCATTTCCACCCTCTGCTGCCTGCTGCTGGGATATCCGCTCGCCTATGGCATCGTGCGGGCGCCGCGGCGCTGGCGCAATCTGCTGCTGCTGCTGGTGATCCTGCCGTTCTGGACGAGCTTCCTCATTCGCGTCTACGCCTGGATCGGGCTCTTGAAAGAGAACGGCCTCATCAACGACGCGCTGCTCGCGCTCGGCCTCGTCCATCAGCCGCTCATCCTCCTCAACAACGCCTTCGCCGTCTATGTCGGCATCGTCTACTCCTATCTCCCCTTCATGGTGCTGCCGCTCTATGCCCAACTCGAGAAGCTCGACCCGGCGCTGCTCGAGGCCGCGGCCGATCTCGGCTGCCGCCCGTGGCAGGCCTTCCTCCGCGTGACCCTGCCGCTCTCCCTGCCCGGCGTTGCCGCCGGCGCGCTGCTCGTCTTCATTCCGGCGGTGGGCGAGTTCGTCATCCCCGATCTGCTCGGCGGGCCCAATACGCTGATGATCGGCAAGGTGCTGTGGGACGAGTTCTTCGCCAACCACGATTGGCCGATGGCCGCCTCGGTCGCCGTCGCCATGCTGGTGCTGCTGCTGCTGCCGATGGCCCTCATTCGCCGCCTGCTGCAGGGAGAGACGGCGTGACCCAGCGTCTGTCGCCGTTTCTCGCCGTCATGCTGGTGGTGGGCTACGCCTTCCTCTACGGGCCCATCGCTTCGCTCATCGTCTATTCCTTCAACGCCTCGCGGCTGGTGACGGTGTGGGCCGGCTTCTCGACACACTGGTATGTGGCGCTGCTGCATGACGAGGCGATCAAGGGCGCGGCCCTCACCAGCCTTGAGATCGCGTTCACGGCCGCGACCGGCGCGCTGCTGCTCGGCACCATGGCCGGCTATGCGCTGCAGCGCTACCGCCGCTTTCGCGGCCGCATGCTGTTCGGGACCCTGGTCACCGCGCCGCTGGTCATGCCCGAGGTGATCACCGGCCTCTCGCTGCTGCTGCTCTTCGTCGCCTTGCAGCAATGGGTCGGCTGGCCCGCCGGCCGAGGCATCCTGACCATCGCCGCCGCCCATATCACGCTCGGCACCGCCTATGTCGCCGTCGTCGTCGAGGCGCGGCTCGCCGCCTTCGACCGCTCGCTCGAGGAGGCGGCGCTCGATCTCGGCGCGGGCCCCTTCAAGGTCTTCCTCGTGATCACCCTGCCGCTGATCGCACCGGCCTTGGCGGCGGGCTGGCTGCTCGCCTTCACCCTCTCGCTCGACGATCTCGTCATTGCCAGCTTCACCTCGGGCCCGTCCTCGACGACCCTGCCGATGGTGATCTTCTCCAGCATCCGGCTCGGCGTCAGCCCCGAAATCAACGCGCTGGCGACGCTCTTCCTGCTTACCGTGGCGGTGCTGGTGACCGGGGCCGGGCGGCTGATGCGGGCGAGGCAGGAGGAGGGGCAGGCTCCCAGACCCGCCGCGGCTCAGGAATCGTAGCTCACCACCGAGGTGAAGGGGACGTCGATCCGCTTGCGGCCGTCGAGGAAGGTCAGTTCGATGATGCAGGCTGCGGCCAGCACTTCGCCGCCCACCATGCGGCAGAGGTGGATGGCGGCGTTGAGCGTGCCGCCCGTCGCCAGGAGATCGTCGAGCACGATGACCCGCTGTCCCGGCTTGATGGCGTCGGCTTGGATCTCGAGCGTGTCGCTGCCGTATTCGAGGTCGTAGGTATAGGGGATCGTCGTGCCCGGCAGCTTGCCGCGCTTGCGCACCATGGCGAAGCCGCAGCCCAGGCTATAGGCGAGGGGGGCCGAGACCAGGAAGCCGCGCGATTCGATGCCGACCAGCAGATCCGGCTGAAACCGCCGCAGCGCGGCGTCGAGGCGCCTCACCGTCTCCTGCCACGCCTCGCCATGCGCCAGCAGGGTCGAGATGTCGTAGAACAAGATGCCCGGCTTGGGAAAGTCGGGTATCCCCCGGATATGCTGCTTCAGGTCCATGCCTTCGGTCCCCGCCGTCTGCGCTGGGGCTAATCTAGCCAAACCGGCGCGGGGCGAAAGCGGCATTTCACCCCGGCCCCGGCAGGCGTATAGACTGTCGCGCCATGCAGTCGGCCGAAGCCGGGTTCGATCTCCGCCGCGAGGGCGACGCGCTCGTTCTGCGCGCGGCCGGACGCTGGCTCGTTGCCAGCGCCGCGCCGCTCGACCGCGCCTTGGGCCGTATGGCCAGGATCGCCCCCGGCACGCGGCTGCGCATTGATCTCTCGGGGCTCGAGCGCCTCGACACGGTGGGCGCCTGGCTCTTGCTGCGCACCGCCCGCACCCTCGAGGCCGAGGGCGTCGTCGCCAGCTTCGAGAACGTCCCTGCCGATTTCGCTCCGCTGCTCGACCAGGTCGCCAAGGGCGAGCCGCCGGCGCCGGCGCCGGCGTCGACGCTCGGGCTCGGCAGCCAGCTCCTCGCCATGCTGTCGGCGATCGGCGAGCGCACGGTGGAGGCGGGGCTCGAGATCCGCGAGCTCCTCGCCTTCTTCGGCCTCGTCAACGTCATCGCGCTGCGCACACTGCGGCACCCTTCGCGTCTCCGGTGGATTCCGCTGGTGACCCAGATGGATCGCGCCGGCGTCGGCGCGCTGCCCATCATCGGCCTCCTCTCTTTCCTCATCGGCATCGTCATCACCTTCCAGGGCGCCGGCCAGCTGCGCCGCTTCGGCGCCGAGATCTTCACCGTCAATTTGCTCGGCGTCGGCATTCTGCGCGAGCTCGGCGTGCTCATCACCGCCATCATCGTCTCCGGCCGCTCCGGCAGCGCCTTCACCGCCGAGATCGGCGCGATGGAGGTGAACGAGGAGATCGATGCGATGCGCACCCTCGGGCTCGATCCCGTCGAGCTGCTGGTGCTGCCGCGCCTCCTCGGTCTCGTGGTCGTCCTGCCCCTGCTCGCGGCCTATGCCGATTTCATGGCGCTGGTCGGCGGCGCGCTGATGGCCTGGGTGACGCTCGACGTCTCGCCGCCTGTCTTCGTCCACCAGCTGCGCGACGCCCTCGGCGAGTGGACCTTGTGGGTCGGCCTCTTGAAGGCGCCGTTCTTTGCCGCCACCATCGCCCTCGTCGGCTGCCATTCCGGCCTGCGCGTCTCGCGCAGCGCCGAGAGCGTCGGCCGCCTGACCACGCTCTCCGTCGTCCGCTCGATCTTTCTCGTGATCATCATCGATGCCGGCTTCTCCATCCTCTACTCGCGACTCGGCATCTGAGCGGCCGGTCGTCCGCGTGCGCGGGCTGACGACGCGCCTGGGCGGCCAGGTGCTGCACCAGGACCTCGCCTTCGATCTCGAGCCCGGCGAGGTGCTGGGCGTGGTCGGCGGCTCCGGCACCGGCAAGTCGGTGCTGCTGCGGACGTTGATCGGCCTCATGGAGCCCGCGGCGGGCACGATCGAGATCTTCGGCGAAGAGCTGCGCGCCCTCGACGAAGCGCGGCGGCGTGTGCTCGATGCGCGCTGGGGCGTGCTCTTCCAGGACGGCGCGCTGTTCAGCTCGCTGACCACGGCCGAGAATGTTGCCGTGCCGCTGCGCGAGCAGCTCCGCCTGGAGCCGCCGCTGCTCGACGAGGTGGCGCAGCTGAAGCTCGCTCTCGTCGGCCTGCCCGCCGATGCCGCCGACAAGTATCCGGCGGAGCTTTCGGGCGGTATGCGGAAGCGCGCCGGGCTCGCCCGCGCGCTCGCCCTCGATCCGCAGCTCCTCTTCCTCGACGAGCCGACCGCCGGGCTCGATCCCATCGCCGCCGGCGCCTTCGATGCCCTGATCCGCGATCTGCGCTCCAGCCTCGGCCTCACCGTGTTCATGGTGACGCACGATCTCGACAGCCTCATCGCCATCTGCGACCGGATCGCGGTGCTGGTCGACAAGCGGCTGATAATAGGCACAATGGCCGAGCTTCTGCACAACCCCCATCCCTGGATCCAGGCATATTTCCGGGGCCCCCGGGGGCGGGCCGCATTGGCTGGGATGAACGGGCAGGCCGCCGGATAGAGGATGGAAACGCGCGCGAACTACGTTGCCGTCGGCGCCTTCGTGCTGGTCCTGCTGGTCGGCGTTCTCGTCGCCGCCCTGTGGATCGCGGGCGTCGAGTTCAATCGCGAGCGGGCCTTCTATGATATTTATTTCAACGGCTCCGTCACCGGCCTCGCCCGCGGATCCCAGGTGCTCTACAACGGCATCCCCATCGGCCGCGCCGAAGAGATTCGCATCGACCCGCAGAACCTGGAGCAGGTGCGCGTCACCATCGAGGTCGACCAGGCGGCGCTGATCAGGTCGGACGCCGTCGCGTCGCTCGAGTTCCAGGGCCTGACCGGCAGCGCTTACATCGAGATCACTGGCGGCAGCCAGAGTGCGCCGATTCTCGTCGCCCAGCCGGGCCAGCGCTATCCCGTGATCCCCTCGCGGCCCTCGGGGCTGCAGCGCGTCTTCGCCAGCGCGCCCGAGGTGCTGGCGCGGCTCGCCGACATCGCCGACAAGCTGTCTGGCTTTCTCGACGAGCACAACCGCGTCGCCGTCGCCGAGACGCTCGACAATGTCCGCCGCCTCACTGGCGCCGCCGCCGCTCACGCCGACGATCTCGGCAACGCCATGAGCGACACCGCGGCCGCCATGCGCGACCTCCACAGCACGCTCGATACCGCTAACGCCACGCTGCTCGAGCTGCGGCAGCTCATCGGCCCGGGGGGCGACGCGCAAGATGCGCTGCGGGGCATCGATGCGGCATCGCAGAGGCTCGGCAAGCTCTCTGCCGATCTCGATTCCCTGGTGCAGGAGACGCGCCCGCCGTTGCGCAACCTCAGCCAAAACGGCCTGCCGCAGCTGAGCCAGCTGCTGATCGACACGCGCACGCTGGTTGGCGAGCTCACGCGGCTTACCGAGGAGATCGAGCGCGATCCCACGCGCTTCTTCTTCGGCGGCCAGCGCCGCGAAGGCTACCAGCCGCCATGAGTCGGCTGACGCGGCGCCTCCTTCTGGCCGGCCTCGCCGTGACGCCCGCCGCTTGCAGCCTGCTGCCCACCGGCGGCCCGGCGCCGAAGCTCTACACGCTGACGCCGGTCGCGAAGTTTCCGCCCGGCGCTCCTGTCTCCTGGCAGCTGCTCGTCGAGGTGCCGGCGAGCACCGCGGCGCTCGACAGCGAGCGCATTGCGCTGAAGCGCAGCCCCACTACCGTCGACTATTTCGCCGATGCCGCCTGGACCGACCACGCGCCGCTCCTGGTGCAGGAGCTCATCGTCCAGTCCTTCGAGGATTCGGGTCGCATCGCGGCGGTCGCGCGTCAATCGCTGTCGCTCAGCGCCGACTACATCCTCGATCCGGAGCTGCGGCATTTCGAGGCGAACTATGCCGGCGCAGCCGACAATGCGCCGCCTGAGATCCATGTCCAGCTCGACGCGCGTCTGGTGAAGCGGCCCGACCGCGCCATCATCGCCAATCACAGCTTCGACGTCACCGTGCGGGCGGCCGCGAACAGCGTCCCTGCCGTCGTCGACGCCTTCAATGCCGCCTTCCATCAGGTCGTGCGGCCGCTGGTGGAGTGGACGTTGGGCGCGGCACGCTAGCCTGGAGCTCCGGGCTACGGCCGGGGGAGACAAGGGGGAAGGGGGACCAATGCTGGATCTCACCCGGTTCGGTTGCGCCGAGCTCGAGGCCATGGCGGCGGCCGGCGAGGAGGTGCTGGCCTGCCGGGTGGCGCTGGCGCGTGCCCCGGGCGGCATTCTCGGCACGCTGCTCGAAGGCGAGAGCGGCCTCGTCGCCTGGCGCCACTATCCCGCGGGCGATGTCTACGACCCGCTGTCCCATGCCCAGTATTTCTATCATGCGCATTCGCCGGAAGAGCGCTCCGTCGGCGAGCACGGGCACTTTCACACCTTCCTGCGGCCGCGCGGCATGCCGCCAGGGACCCGCCCGCTGATCATGCCCGAACTCGCCATTGCCGATGCGCCGGCGGCGCCCGTTGCCTGGCCGGCGCCGCAGCCCAATCAGGGCGCCGACAATGACGAGTTGAGCCATCTCGTCGCCATCGCCCTCGACGCGAGCGGCGCGCCGGTGCGGCTCTTTACCACCAACCGTTGGGTCACGGGCGAGACCTGGTATGCCGCCGCCGATGTCGCGCTCATGCTCGACCGCTTCGTCGTCGATCTCGAGCGGCCGTCGCGGCCGCTGAACCGCTGGCTCGGCGCTCTCTTCCGCCTGTTCCGCCCGCAGATGGTGGCGCTGGTCGAGGCGCGCGACGCGGCGGTCATGTCGTTCCGGCGCCGCAAGCGGGGCAAGGTCCACGTCTTCGAGGATCGCCGCCTCGAGATTCCCTCGGCGGCGGCCATCGACGTCGACGACCAGGTCCGCCGCATCGTCCTTGCCTTGAAGGAGGTCGCCTGACCCGGGTTGACCATGCCGGCGGGGCGCTGTCACAGGGCTTAATCAAACGTTAGGGCTCGTCCGGCACGATGGCGCGCCGGCCAATTGGCTTTCCGGCCCAGCAAGGTGCGTCCGGTTCCCATGACCAATTCGCTCTCTAAATCCGATGTCGAGCGGCTGTTGGCGGATCCCTCCGCCGATACCAGGGCGCTGATCGCCGCCAAGGTGGCGCAGCAGGTGGGCGGCGCATCGCTCTCGCCCGAGGAGCGCGCCATCGCCGAGGATATCGTCCGCGCGCTCACCCGCGACGCGGCCCTCCGGGTGCGCCAGGCGTTGGCCGATCAGCTCAAGGAGAGCCACACCGTGCCGCGCGACGTCGCCGTGGCGCTCGCCCATGACGTCGATACGGTGTCGTTGCCGATTCTGACGCATTCCCTCGTGCTGACCGACGAGGATCTCGTCGAGATCATCCGCTGCAGCGGCGGCGCCAAGCAGGTGGCGATTGCTGCGCGCGATCACGTCTCGGCGGCGGTCGCCGATGCCATCGTCGCCGCCGACGAGCCCGCCGCGCTGGCGACTCTGGTCGCCAATGACGGCGCCCAACTCGAGGAGGCGACGCTGCAGCAGGTGCTCGACCGGCACGGCGGCAACGACCTCATCAAGGAGCCGATGGCGCGCCGCGCCCAGCTGCCGGTGACCGTGCTCGAGCGCCTGGTGACGGCGGCCTCCGCCGGCATTCGCGACATCCTCTCCAAGCGCGCCGATCTCCCCGGCCATCTCGCCAGCGATCTCGTGCTCAACACCCGCGAGCGCGCCACGGCGAGCCTCTTGTCGCCGACCTCGCCGGCGGCGGAGGCGCTTCAGCTCGCACAGCACCTGCAGCGCAGCGGACGGCTGACGCCCTCGCTTATCATCCGCGCCATCTGCCTCGGCGACATCGCCTTCGTCGAGGCCACCTTCGCCGTGCTCGCCGACATTCCCGTGCACAATGCGCGGCTCCTCATCCACGACGCCGGGCCCTTGGGCTTCAAGGCGATGTACGAGCGCTGCCGGCTGCCGGGTGAGTTCTTCGAGCTGTTCCGCATCGGCCTTCTCGTCGCGCAGCAGACCGGCTTCGACGGCGGCGAGAACGATCGCGAACGCCATCGCCGCCGCACGCTCGAGCGCATCCTGACCCAGTACGACAACATCGGTGCCGAGGACCTCGACTACCTCCTCGGCAAGCTCCGCGCCGCCGCCGCGGCGGCGTAGCGCTCCGGCATCCGAAGCGCGCGGCGGGCCGACGCCGCCAACCGCCCTCGCCCTCAGAGCAGCCCGCGCTGCACCATCTGGCGGCAGAGCACGTGATGGCGCAGGCTCTGCGTCTGGAACTGGTAGCGCAGCCCGCCGGGTCCCGCGATGCGCCGCAGCATGGTGCCGCGCTCGGGCTCCGTCAGCTTCTTCAGCGGGTATTGCAGCGCGAGCAATGGCAGCTCCGCGGCGTTCGTCTGCGCCGCGGCGGCGGCGACGTCGCTGGCGCTGAAGGTGCCGAACTCGTCCGACCGGCAGCGCGCCGCATAGAACAGCACGTCGCGGAACGATGCGTTCTCGTGCGGACCGATGGCGAGGTCATAGGCTTCCTTGACGCGCATTTCCGCCTCTTCGGCCGAGCGCTCGGCCGCATAGCGCAAATCCTCGCGCTCGACGCGCGCCGACTGGCGCCGCGTCGCGCTGCGCGCGGCAAAGAGACAGAGGAGATGCGCGTGGTAGGGCAGTCCCTGCGCCATGTCGATGAGGCTCTGGCGGACCGCGGGATCGAAGGAGAGGCCCGATTTCTCCTCGCCGGCAGCGATGATGCCGTCGAGCTCGCGCCGCGCCATCAGCGGCATCGGCACGGTGACGATGGTGCGCTGGAGCGAGGGATGCTTGCCGAGCAGCTGACCGACATTCTCGGCGACGCCGATGATCACCAGCGTCACCGAGACATTGGCGTCGGAGAGGTGCTTCAACAGCTCGGCGAGCCGCGCCTTGGTGTCCTCGTTGGCGACGCGGTCATACTCGTCGATGATGAGGATAAGGTGCTTCTCGTAGACGCGCTCGAACAGCTGCACCACCTCGCCGACGCCGCAATGCCCGCCGCCCAGGAGCTGCTCGAAATTGTCGAGGCCCGCGCGGCTGGTGGCGCCGATCCCGTCGGGCAGCAGGCTCGACGGCATGCGGCGCAGGAAGCCGCGGAAGATCTCCTCGAAGCCAAGCTCGGAGCTGCACGAGAGGCGCAGCACCAGGTAGCCGGCCTCCTCCGCCTTGACCGCGAGCACATTGGCGAGCGAGGTCTTGCCGCTGCCGCGCTCGCCATAGATCATGACATGCGCGCGCTCCTCCTCGATCGCGGCGATGATGCGCTGGAGCTGCTTGAAGCGGCCGGAGAACAGCGCGGTGCCGTGCTTGGGGCGCGTCGGCGTGAACGCCTCGCGCAACAGCGCGCTCGAGCGCGCGCCTTCCGGCAGCATCGGCCGGCCGCGCTTCCATGACACCCCGGGCGCCGCCAGGGTGAAGGCCGCCTGGTCGATGTCGCTGCCGGCGCCGCCCGCCTGGGGCGCAGCGGGTGCCGCCGCAGGCTCGCGCGCCGTCCGGGGCTCGGCCGC
>DASQSR010000537.1:0-7388 GCA_035642295.1 Allostellaceae bacterium
GGCGCGCTTCAGCCTCGCCAGATCGGCGCGGGCAAGCACCGCCGGCAGCAGTGCCGGCAGCGCCGCGCGCGGCACTTGCGGCGCCAGCGCGCGCGCCTTGTCGAGATGGGACGTCGCCCGCGCCGCCACCCTCTCGACCACCCGCGACAGCGCCGGCGACGGGCGCAGCTCGAAGAGCCCGCGATCGATGTCGAGGCCGGCGGCTTCGGCGAGCGCGCGCGGCAGATAAAGGCGCTTTGCCCGCGCATGAACCGGCACCGCTCGCAGCAGCCCCGTCAGCGCATAGCCGGTGCCGACGGCGCGCCCGGCCGCCTCGGCCGCAGCGCCGCTTTGGCCGAGCGCCTCCAGCGCCAGCAGGACCAGCGGCGCCGAGCTCGCCTCGGCATAGCCCTCGAGCGCTTCGAGGCTCTCCGGCGGCGCATCATCGAGGTCGCGCTCGCGCGCGTCGATCAGCATCGCGAAATGACTGCGCGTCAGGGCGCGCTCGCGGATCGCCGCGGCGAGCGGCTCGATCACTTCATGCCGCCGCGGCGCCGCGCCGGCATAGATCTCATCGAGGCTGTCGCGCCACCATTGCAGGCGAATGCGGCCCAGCATCGGCTCGCTCACCACTTCGCGCGTCTTCGCCACCTCGAAGTTGAAGGCATAGAGCGCGAGCAGCGCCGGGCGCGCGTCCGCCGGCGCGAACAGCGTCGTGAGGAAGCGGTCGTGGTCGTGCCGGCGCAGCATCCGGCCGAGCTCGGCCTGCACCCCGGCGCCTTCCTTCCCGCTCATGCGCGCGTCGCGCTCATTGCATTGCCGCCCCCTCGCCCGCCCCCTATGATACCCGGCGGGACGAGCGTCATCGACCGCGGGAACCTGGGGCCGACGGTCCCGTTTCCGTTCTGACGATCGCCCCCCGCCAAGCGCAAGGCAGCCGGAGCTGCCGCATCGGTTCCATACCCTGACAGTGCGAGGAAAAGATGGCTTTCGAACTCCCCCCGCTTCCCTATCCCTTGGACGCTCTCCAGCCGCATATGTCGTCGCGCACGCTGGAGTTCCATCACGGCAAGCATCACAAGGCCTACGTCGACAATCTCAACAAGTTCGTCAAGGACACGCCGTTCGAGCGTCAGTCGCTCGAGGAGATCATCAAGGCGACGGCCAAGGATGAGTCGAAGATCGGCATCTTCAACAATGCAGCGCAGGTCTGGAACCACACGTTCTTCTGGAACTGCATGAAGCCGCACGGCGGCGGCCAGCCTTCGGGCGATGTCGCCAAGGGCATCGATCAGGCTTTCGGCGGCTTCGACAAGTTCAAGGAAGAGTTCAAGGCGGCGGCGGTGGGCCAGTTCGGCAGCGGCTGGGCCTGGCTCGTCCGTGACGGCGACAAGTTCAAGATCACCAAGACGCCGAACGCGATGAATCCGCTGTCGCAAGGCCAGACCGCGCTCCTCACCTGCGACGTCTGGGAGCATGCCTATTATCTCGACTTCCAGAACCGTCGGCCGGATTTCGTCCAGACCTTCCTCGACCACCTCGTCAACTGGGACTTCGTTGCGAAGCAGCTCAGCGCGCACTAGGAAGATCGCGAACTGTCCATCGCCCCCACCTCACCCTCCCACCGCTGACGCGGTGGGTCCCTTCCTCTCCGCCCCTCAGGGGCGGAGAGGGCTGGGGTGAGGTGGGGTGGCAGCGCGGGCGCAGCGTCTCAAATCACCCCCGCCGATTGACCCCAGGCCCGCTCTCGCCGATGCTCTCCGCTTCCCAGCAGCGGAGGGACATGATGGCCGCCTATCTCATCGCCGAAATCGAGGTGAAGAACACCGCGGGCTACGACGAATACCGCCGGCAGGTAGGGGCAACGGTGGAGAAATATGGCGGGCGCTTCGTGGTGCGCGGCGGCGCCGCCGAAAAGCTGGAAGGCGACTGGTCGCCCAAGCGCATCGTCGTTCTCGAATTCCCCACCATGGAAGCGCTGAAGCGCTGGTACCACTCGCCGGAGTACAAACCACTCATCGCTTTGCGCCAGGCGCACACCGCCGGCGACGTCATCGCCGTTGAAGGGGCGAACGCGTAAGCGTTCGTCCCCGGCGGGCGCCAGCGATTGCGCCAGCAATCGCGAAAGCCCGCACCGTGCGGGCGACACGCCTGTCACCGCTCCGCCAGTCCAAGGGGTGCTGTGCTACCCTTTCCGTGGCCACGCTCTTTGACATCGTGAAACGACCGCTGCTCGCGCGGTGAGCACGTAGACATCGCGGCGTCTCCCGCTGCCCTCTCCGCCGCGTTGGCGCGGAAAGGGTAGGACGAGATGGGGCATCCCTGATGACTTCCGCCTCTGCCACGCGGGTTTCCGGCGGAAGAGTGAGTCAGTGAATCACCCGAAAAATTGAGTCACTGGTGTACACCAGTGAATCACCCCCCTCCCCGCATCTTTTTTCTTGACACAAGGCGAACGCGCTCCGCGCGTTCGGCGGCGCCAGCGATTGCGTAGCAATCGCGAGAGCCGCACCGTGCGGTCTAGCCGCGCAGCCGCGTTCCTAACCCGCCGCTCAGCGCGCCGGCAGCAGCGCGGCGGCGACGCGCCGGTCCTCGGCGAGCAGCACGTTGTAGGTGCGGCAGGCGGCGCCGGTATCCATGGGGTCGAGGCTGATGCCAGCGCGCCGCAGCGCCTCGCGCAGCCCCGCCGCGACCGGCTGCATGCGCCGCCCGCAGCCGAGCAGCAGGATCTGCACGTCGCCATGGGCGATGACCGGCGCGAGGCTCGCCTCCGTGACCTCGGCGAGCGCCGCTACCGGCCAGGGCTGCGTGCCGTCGGGAAAGACCAGGATCGCGCCGTGATAGGCCGCGCCGCTGACATGAAATCCGGCAGCGCCGTAGCTGTCGATGACCTGGCGGTCCGCGGGAATGATCGGCGTCAGGTCCATGGGCTCAAGACGCTCCTTGCTCAGGACGCTCCTTGCGGCGTCTCCGCGCGGGTTTCTCCGCCCTCCTTGTCGCCGTCCTTGGTGCGACGGGCGCCGCGCGGCTCGAGGTAGTACAGCAGCGGCGCGGCGATGAAGAGCGAGGAGTAGGTGCCGATGACGACGCCCCACAGCATGGCGATGCTGAAGCCGCGCAGCACTTCGCCGCCGAAGATGAGCAGCGAGAGGACGGCCAGCGCCACCGTGCTGACGGTGAGGATGGTGCGCGACAGGGTCTCGTTCAAGCTCTTGTTGATGAGCGTGCGGAAATCCATCGTCTTGTATTTTCGCGTCGTCTCGCGCACGCGGTCATAGATGACGACGGTGTCGTTGACGGAATAGCCGGCGATGGTGAGGATCGCGGCGAGCGTCGTCAGATTGAACTCGAGCCGCAGCAGGGCGAAGAGGCCGATGGTGGTGATGGTGTCGTGCAAGGTCGACAGCATGGCGCCGACGCCGAACTGCCAGTCGAAGCGCAGCCAGACATAGAGCGCGATGGCGACGAGCGCCAGCACCGTGGCGATGACGCCGGCGCGGATCAGCTCGCTGCCGACTTCGGGGCCGACCACCTCGGTGCGACGGTAATCGACCCCCGTGCCCAGCGCCTGCTGCACTTTCGCGACGGCGTCCATCTGCGCCTGGTCGCCGCCGGGCTGGCGCGCGATGCGGATCAGCACCTCGTCGGGATCGCCGAAGCCTTGCAGCGACACGTCGCCGAGGCCGAGCCCGTCCAAGGTCGAGCGCATCTGGGCGAGATTGGCCGGCCCTTGTGTCCGCGCCTCGATCAGCGTGCCGCCGACGAAGTCGATGCCGTAATTGAGGCCCTGCACCAGGAACAGCACGATCGAGCCGATGGTGAGCACGGCCGAGAGGGCGAACCCCAGCTTGTGCATTCCCATGAAATCGATGTTGGGAATGCGGCGGATGACGATCAGCGGGCGCAGCATCAGATGGGGATCGCTTTCGGTTTCGTGCGCCTCAGCCAGGTCACGACCTGGAGGCGGGTGACCAGGATGGCGGAGAAGAGCGAGGTGACGACACCGATGCTCAAGGTGACGGCAAAGCCCTTCACCGGTCCCGATCCCAGGAAGAACATGAGGAAGCCCGCGACCAGCGTGGTGAGATGGCTGTCGAAGATGGTGCCGAAGGCGCGCTGGAAGCCCGCCTGCAGCGACGAGATCAGCGACCGGCCGCCGCGGACCTCCTCGCGGATGCGCTCATAGATCAGCACATTGGCATCGACCGCCATGCCGAGGGTGAGCGCGATTCCGGCGATGCCGGGCAAGGTCAGCGTCGCGCCGAGCACGGTGAGGGCGGCCATCATCAGGCAGAGATTGAAGAGCAGCGCGACGTTGGCGAAGAGTCCGAAGAGGCCATAGAAGACGGTCATGAAGATGACCACCAGGACGACGCCCACGATGCAGGCGAGCGCGCCGGCATGGATCGAATCGGCGCCGAGGCCCGGCCCCACCGTCCGCTCCTCCAGCGGCACCAGCGGCGCCGGCAGCGCGCCGGCGCGCAGCTGCAGCGCCAGTTCGTTGGCGGACTCCGTGGTGAAGCTGCCGGTGATGATGCCCTGCCCGCCGAGGATGGGCTCGCGGATCACCGGCGCCGAGATCACCCCATTGTCGAGGACGATGGCGAAGCGCTTGTCGACATTGGCCTTGGTCGCGTCGCCGAAGCGCCGGGCGCCGACCGAGTCGAACTTGAAGCTGACGGCCGCGGCGCCGTACTGATCGAAGGTCGCCTGCGCGTCGGTCAGCGTCTCGCCGCTCACCAGCACCCGCTTCTGCACGAGGATCGTCGCTCCCGGCGGCGAATGCCCGTCCTTGAGCGGCAGCGCCATGTCGCCCGGCGGCACATGGGTCTTGTCGGTGCCGACCGCATTCTCGTCGACGAGCTGGAAGGTCATCTTCGCGGTCTTGCCGAGGATGCGCTTGACGAACTCCGGATTTTCGACGCCCGGCAGCTCCAGCACGATGCGGTCGGCGCCCTCGCGCTGGATGCTCGGCTCCTTGGTCCCGGTCTCGTCGATGCGGCGGCGCACGATCTCGATCGACTGGTCGACGATCTGGCGCTCGAGATTATTGATTGCGACCTCGTTGAATTTGAGCGTCACCGCGCCGCCGGCGCCGCTCGTCATGTCGAGATCGGGATCGACCTTGCGGACGAGCCCCCCCACTTGGTCCATCTGCTCCGGCTCGCGCAGGGTGAAGTGGACGTCGCCGTGGTCGGTGCCGAGATTGAGATAGCCGATCCGCGCCGTGCGGAACTCGCTGCGCAGCCCGTCGAGCACATTGTCGAGGCGCTCGGTCAGCACCGAGCGCATGTCGACCTGGTAGAGGAGGTAGGAGCCGCCGCGCAGATCGAGCCCGAGGTTCACCTGCTTTTTCGGCAGGAAGCTCGGCCAGCTGTCGACGGTCTGCGTCGGGAACAGATTGGGCACCGTCAGCACCACGCCGAGAGCGCAAACGCCCAGGATCAGCGCCACCAACCATTTCGGAAAGTAAAGCATTACCCTGGTCTTTAACCGCCTCGGCTTGGCTCAGCCGCCGCCGGTGGCGCGGCGGCCGCTGCCACCCTTGCTCTTGTCGGCCTCGTCCTCGTCCCCCTCTTCCTTCTTCTCGGCCTTGTCGTCCTTCTTGTCGGGCTTGCCCTGGACCGGCTCGGTCTTCGCCAGGATGCTGGAGATGGTGCTGCGCGCCACCCGCACCCGCACCCCGTCGGCGATCTCGACCAGCACTTCGTCGTCGTTCACCACCTTGGCGATCGTGCCGATGATGCCGCCGCCCGTCACCACCCGGTCGCCGCGCCGGAGCGCCGCCAGCATCTCCCGGAGCTGCTTGGCCTTTTGCTGCTGCGGTCGCATCAGCAGGAAGTACATGACGACGATGATGAGGACGATGGGCAGCATCTGCACCAGCGCGTCCCCGCTGCCTCCAAGGCCTCCAAGCCCCTGTGCATAGGCGGGCGAGATGAACATCGACGTCTCCTCGAGTGAGCCCGGGGAGTCCTAGTCAATTAGGGGCGAAAGAGCAACCCGCCGCAGCCCCTTCGTCGTGCCTCGCGGCGAATATTGACGGGGCGCAGAGCCACCCCTAGGGTCGCGCCCTCTCATGCCCTCCCTGCCCCGATGACTGACCCGACCAAGCTCGAGCCTTTGCTGCGGCGCATCGCCGATACCCTCGACCGGCTTGCGCCGCCTGCGGGCCCCCGCAACGACCTCGCCGCCGCCGACGCCTTCGTCTGGCACGCCGAGCGCGGCTGGCTCGAGCCGGTGCCGGCGGTGAACCGCGTCGATCTCGACCTGCTGCAGGGCATCGAGCGCGTGCGCGACATCCTCCTCGACAATACCCGGCGTTTCGCCCAGGGCCTGCCGGCGAACAACGTGCTGCTCTGGGGCGCGCGCGGCATGGGCAAGAGCTCGCTGGTGAAGGCCGTCCATGCCGCCGTCAATCGCGACGTGCCGGGCTCGCTGGTGCTGGTCGAGATCCATCGCGAGGACATTCCCACCCTGCCGCGCCTGCTGGCGCTGCTGCGCGTCACCGGCCGGCGCTGCCTCCTGTTCTGCGACGATCTCTCCTTCGACCAGCAGGACACCAGCTACAAGTCGCTGAAGGCCGTGCTCGAAGGCGGCATCGAAGGCCGCCCTGCCAATGTCGTGCTCTACGCCACCTCGAACCGCCGCCACCTGCTGTCGCGCGACATGATCGAGAACGAGCGCTCGACCGCGATCAACCCCGGCGAAGCCGTCGAGGAGAAGGTATCGCTTTCCGATCGCTTCGGGCTCTGGCTCGGCTTCCACGCCTGCGACCAGGAGACCTATCACGCCATGGTGCGCGGCTATGCCGAGCGCTACGGCCTTGCCGTGCCCGCCGACCAGCTCCGCGCCGACGCCAGCGAATGGGCGATCACGCGCGGCGCCCGCTCCGGCCGCGTCGCCTGGCAGTTCATCCAGGACCTGGCCGGGCGCCTCGGCAAGCCGATCGCCTGAGAGCCCCGATTAGCGCGACGCCGTCGCCGCTTCCGGCGGCAGGTAGTCGCCGGGATCGAGCGCGCGCGTGCCGTGGCGGATCTCGAAATGGAGCTGCGGCTGGGTCACGGCGCCGGTCTCGCCGACCCGCGCAATCACCTGCCCGCGCCGCACCTTGTCGCCGCGCTTCACCAGCAGCGCCGCGTTATGCGCATAGGCGGTAAGCCAGCCATCGGCGTGCTTCAGCAGGATGAGATTGCCGTAGCCGCGCAGCTCGTTGCCGGCATAGGCGACGGTGCCGGCATCCGCCGCCCGCACCGGCGTTCCCTCCGCCGCGGCGATATTGATCCCGTCATTATGCGTCCCGCCGGCGCCATTGCCGTAGGCGACGATGATCCGCCCATGCACCGGCCAGATGAAGCTGCGCGCGCCGTTGGGCGCCGCGGCCGCGGGCGGCGGCAGCGCCGCCGTCT
>DASQSR010000538.1:0-2642 GCA_035642295.1 Allostellaceae bacterium
CGAACAGCCGCTTCAGATGGGGATACGGCGCCAGCGGGTCGTCGGCGCCCTTGCGCACGCGCGAGGCGCGGTCGAGCCAGCCCCAGGCCGACATGTCGGCGATGGTGTAGGTGTCGCCGACGATGAACGTGCGGCCGGCGAGATGATCGTTCAGCACCTGATAGTGCCGCTCAGCCTCGCGCCGGTAACGATTGACGGCGTAGCCGAGTCCATCGGGCGCAGCGAACTGGAAATGCACGGCCTGCCCGGAGAACGGCCCGAGGCCTGAGGCGATGAACAGAAGCCAGGAGAGCAGCTCCGGACGGTCGGCGGGGGCGCCCTGGAACTTGCCGGTCTTCTCGGCGAGGTAGAGCAGGATGGCGGTGGAATCGAAGACCCGCGCCTCCGTGCCGCCCGGTCCTTCCGTGTCCACAATCGCCGGCACCTTCCCGTTCGGGTTGATCGCGCGGAAGGCGGGAAGATGCTGCTCGCCCTTGCTCGTGTCGACCGGGATCGTCTCGTAAGGGAGACCTGCCTCTTCCAGGAAGAGCGCGATCTTGGCGGGGTTGGGCGTGGGATGGAAATAGAAGCGGATCATCGGGCTCTCCCTCGGGCTGGACGGATCAGGGGGTGGGAATTTCGCCGCGAATGGCGTCGCCTCGCGGCTCACCAGGGTTCAGGCAGGCCGAAGCGATGCGAGCACGGCAAGGATCGCCTCGGGCTCGAGCCGCTTTCGGTAATCGACATCGATATGAGCGAGCGCCATCCGCCGGTCGGGCGCGACCACAAAGGTTGCCGGCACCGGCAATTCCCAGCTCTCGTCGCCGTTTATCGCAGGCAGGGCCTTATTGTTCGCGCGCAGCGCTTCGCGCAGTTCCTCGGGCAGCGCGTAGACGAGGCCGAAGCGCCTTGCCGCATGATTGCCGACGTCGCTGAGGACGTCGAAGGTCAGCGCGTTGGCCTCCGCCGTCGACAGCGATCCGTCGGGGCGTTGCGGGGAGATCGCCACCAGGCGGCCGCCCAGCCCCGTGATCTGCGGCAGGGCCGCCTGATACGCCCGGAGCTGGATGTTGCAGTAGGGGCACCACCCACCGCGATAGAAGCTGACAACTACGGGTCCGCGGCGCAGCAGATCGAACAAGGAGACCGACTTGCCGTGGACGTCGGGCAGCGCGAAGTCCGGAGCCTCATCGCCGACGCCGACCGCCGCGTCGAGGGCGAAGCCGGCGCGCAGCTCCTCGATCTTGGCCTCGTAGAGCGCGACCCGCGCCGCCGGCGCGGTGCGCGCAAATTCGGCTTTGAAGGCGGCGAGCTGCTGTTCCAGTCCCATGGCGCCATCCCTCGCTCCTTCCGTGCCGGATCGGCCCGACGGATCGGAGCGGTTGAGTTTTGGTATGTTCGCTATAGAATGACGCATGGCGCCGGCCGTGGCAAGAGGCAGGCAGCGACGACAGGCAGGCTGTGACGTGGCGCGACCGAGAGAATTTGACGACGGGATCGTGCTCGACGCGGCGATCCAGTGCTTCTGGCGCCGCGGCTATGAGGCGACCTCCGTCAAGGCCCTGACCGGCAAGACGGGAATAACCGCCGCCAGCCTTTACAATGCCTTCGGTGACAAGCGGGCGCTCTTCCGCACGGCCCTCGACCGCTATGTCGAAGGCAGCATCGGCGAGCGCATCCGACGCTGCGAGACGCGGCCGCCGCGGGAAGCGATCGAAGCCTTCTTCGCGGAGGTCCTGAGCCGCTCGCTGAGCGACCCAGAGCACAAGGGCTGCATGCTGGTGAACTCCGCCCTCGAAATGGCGCCGCACGACGCCGAGTTTCGCCAGATCATCGCAAGCGTGCTCGATCGCATCGAGAGGTTCTTCCGCACATGCATCAAGGCGGGTCAGGCGGACGGCACGATCTCGCGTGTCATACCCGCAGCGACCCTTGCCCGTCATCTCCTCGGCGTGCTCATGGGCGTGCGCGTCCTGGCGCGCGTCCGACCGGAACGGAGGCTCCTCGAAGACGCGGTCGCCCCTGCCCTCGCCTTGCTCGATGGCGGCGAGAGGAAAGCGAAGGCGGGATAGTTTTGCGCGCGCGCGGAAGCTCTCTCTCCGCACCATCGCGCCACGTCGAGATGGACCCTCGCTTTCGCGCTATCGGATTCCCAGATCACGGCGCGGTGTCATAGCCCCTCGCCCGCGAAGCGGGAGAGGGGACAACCCGTTCGATCGCTCCGCGATCGATCCCTCCGGGGCCGGTCGCAGGCGCCCAGACCCTCACCCTCCCGCGACCCGCAGGGTCGCGGGCCCCTCCCTCTCCCGCTTCGCGGGCGAGGGGCGCTGGTGTGAATGCCATAGCGCTTTCGCGGGGACGGCGGGACTTTAGAGTATCGACTTCAGAGTATCGAGGTGACGCAATTACTTCGCGGCCACCGCGGCGAGCGGATCGCGCTCCGCGTCCTCCTGCTGCTGGCGGGCCCACATGGCGGCGTAGATGCCGCTTTGGGCGAGGAGGCTCGCATGCTTGCCGCGCTCGACGATGCGGCCCTGGTCGAGGACCAGGATCTCGTCGGCGTTGACCACGGTCGAGAGGCGATGGGCGATGACCAGCGTGGTGCGGCCGGCCGAGACCTCGTCGAGATTGGCCTGGATCTCCTGCTCGGTCTTGGTGTCGAG
>DASQSR010000539.1:0-8869 GCA_035642295.1 Allostellaceae bacterium
GTCGATGTCGCGGGCGAGGGGCCGCTCCTCCTCTTCCTCCACGGCATCGGCGGCAATCGCAGCAACTGGCGCGACCAGCTTCCCGTCTTCGCCGCCGATTTCGCCGCCGCCGCCTGGGACGCCCGCGGCTATGGCGACAGCGACGATTACGAGGGGGCGCTCGATTTCGCCGCGTTCAGCGCCGATCTGCTGCGCGTCCTGGATCACTTCAAGGCCGAGCGCGCGCATCTCTGCGGGCTCTCCATGGGCGGGCGCATCGCGCTCGACTTCCACGACCGCCATCCCGAGCGCGTCGCCAGCCTTACCTTGTGCGGCACGCAGCCGGGCCTCGGCCAGATGCCGGCGGAGCGGCGCCGCGAATTCATCCGGCTGCGCCAGGAGCCGCTGCTGCAAGGCAGGTCGCCGGCGGAGATCGCGCCGGCGGTGGCCCGGAGCCTCGTCAGCCGCAAGGCGCCGGCCGCGGTGACGCAGCGCCTCGTCGACAGCATGGCGGCGCTGCACAAGGAGTCCTACCTCAAGACGATCGAGGCCTCCTTCCTCTATGAGCGCAGCCCCGACCTCGAGCGCATCCGCGTGCCGACCCATATCGTCGTCGGCGCCGACGACACGCTGACCCCGCCCGAGGTGGCGCGCGGGATGGCGCGGCGGATCCCCGAGGCGCGGCTCACCATCCTTCCCGAGTGCGGCCATCTCGCCAATCTCGAGCAGCCGGAGCGCTTCAATGCGGCGGTGCTGGGCTTCCTGCGCGAGCAGCGCGGATGAGGCTCAGCGAGAAGCAGCGCGCCCTCGTCGCGCTGGCGGGCCGGCTCGGGCGCGAGCGCTTCGCGCCGCGCGCCGAGACCTATGATCGCGAGGCCAGCTTTCCCTTCGAGAACTACGCCGATCTGCGCGAGGCGGGCCTCACCGCTCTCTGCGTCCCCGAGCGCCATGGCGGGATCGGCGCCGATTTCGCCACATACTGCCTGGTCTCGGCCGAGCTCGGCCGCTATTGCGGGGCGACGGCGCTCACCTTCAACATGCATGTCTGCTCGACGCTGTGGACGGGCGCGCTGGCGGACGATCTCGAGATGAGCGCCGAGGAGCGCCAGCGACACGAGCGGCACCGCGCCGAGCATTACCGCCGCATCACCGCCGAAGGCGCGATCTATGCCCAGCCCTTCTCCGAAGGCGGCGCGGCGGCGGCCGGGAAGGCGCCGTTCGGCACGGTGGCGCGGCGCGCTCCCGGCGGCTATGTGCTCAACGGCAAGAAGATCTTCGCATCGCTGTCGGGCGCGGCCGATTACTACGGCGTGCTCTGCACCGAGGAGAAGCCGCAGCTCTCGCAGCGCGACACGCTCTATCTCGCGGTGCCGGCGACGGCGCCGGGCGTTGCCATCGTCGGCGACTGGGACCCGCTCGGCATGCGCGGCACGGTCTCGCGCACCCTCATGCTCAAGGACGTGTTCGTGCCGGAAGCCGCCGAGCTGATGCCGCCCGGCCTCTATTTCCAGGCGGCATCGCGCTGGCCGCACATGTTCCTGACCCTGGCGCCGACCTATATGGGCATCGCCCAGGCGGCCTATGACTTCACCGTCGCCTATCTCCGCGGCGAGGTGCCGGGCGTGCCGGTGAAGCGGCGGATGTATCCGACCAAGCAGATCGCCGTGGCGGAGATGTTCGTGCGATTGCAGCAGACGCGAGCCCTGTTCGAGCAGGCGATCACCGAGGCGCGGATCGATCCGGCGAAGGAGGAGCGGCTGCGCGCCTATGCCGCCCAATACACCATCATGGAGAACGCCAACGAGCTCTGCCGCCTCGCCATCCGCACCTGCGGCGGGCAGGCGATGCTGAAATCGCTGCCGCTCGAGCGGCTCTATCGCGACAGCCGCTGCGGCTCGCTGATGCTGCCCTGGACGGCGGAGCTCTGCCTCGACCGGCTCGGCCGCGAGACGCTCTACGAGCCCGGCGAGAAGGACGAGTGAGCGGGGGCGGCGATGGACCTCTCGTGCTGGCTCGAGCGCCGCGCCGCCATCGCCCCGGACCGCCCGGCAGTCCATTTCGAGGGCAGCGAGCTTTCCTGGGCGATTCTGGCGCAGGACATGCGGCGGCTCGCCGGTGCGCTCGAGGCGCGCGGCATCGGCACGGGCGACCGGGTCGCGCATCTCGGCTACAACAGCCCGCACTTCCTGCTGCTGCTCTTCGCCTGCGCGCGGCTCGGCGCGATGCTGGTGCCGCTCAACTGGCGCCTCGCGACGCCGGAGCGCGCCGTCGTCATCGCCGATGCCGAGCCGAAGCTGCTGGTCCATGACGCGGCTTTCGCCGAGGCGGCGGCGCGGCTCGAGGGTGTCCCGCGTCTCTCGCTCGCGGCGCTCGATGCGGCGATGGCGGCGGCGGAAGAGCGCGACGCCGAGGCTGCCGCCACGTACGCGCAGCCGGTTCTCATCGTCTACACCTCCGGCACCACCGGGCGGCCCAAGGGCGCGGTGCTGACGCAGGAGGCGCTGCTGTGGAACGCGGTCAACAGCACGCTGATGCACGAGCTCACCAGCGCCGATCACGTGCTCACCACCTTGCCGATGTTCCATGTCGGCGGACTCAACATCCAGACCCTGCCGGCGCTCCATGCCGGAGCGCGGGTGACGCTCCATTCCCGGTTCGACGCCGGCGCGACGCTGGCGGCGATCGCCGAGCGGCGACCCACCCTTGCCGTTCTCGTGCCGGCGCAGCTGGCGGCGCTGATCCAGCATCCCGGCTGGCGCGACACCGATCTCGCTTCGCTGCGCGCCATCACCACCGGCTCCTCGATCGTGCCGGTGCCGCTGATCGAGGCGATCCATGCGCGCGGCGTGCCGGTGATCCAGGTCTATGGCGCGACCGAGACGGCGCCGATCGCGATCTGTCAGACGCCGGCGGAGGCGTTCCTCTCCGTCGGCTCCTGCGGCAAGCCGGCGCTGCATTGCGAGGCGCGCATCGTCGACGGCGAAGGGAGGGAAGTGGCGCCGGGCGCGCGCGGCGAGATCGTGGTCCGCGGCCGCAACGTGATGAGCGGCTATTGGCGCAACCCCGACGCCACGGCAGCGGCGCTCCGCGGCGGCTGGTTCCATACCGGCGATATCGGCCATGTCGATGCGCACGGGGATTACTTCGTCGACGAGCGCAAGAACGACCTGATCATCTCCGGCGGCGAGAACATCTATCCCGCCGAGGTCGAGGCGATCCTGCTGGCGGAGCCGCGGATTGCCGAGGCGGCGGTGGTGGCGCGGGCGGATGCGCGCTGGGGCGAGGTGCCGGTCGCGGTCGTCGTGCTGCGCGCCGGCGCGGCGATGACGGCGGCGGAGGTGACGGCGCTGTTCGATGACCGCATCGCGCGCTTCAAGCAGCCGCGCCATGTGGTCTTCGCCGACGCGCTGCCCAAGAACGCGCTCGGCAAGGTGCTGCGCTACGCGCTGCGCCGGCAGGTCGCGGGGGAGGGGTGAGGCGGGCGCGACCGCCCCCTCACCCTCCCATGGCTACGCCATGGGCCCCTCCAGCGACCCGGCCGCGCTGTGACGTGCGGCCCCGAAGGGTTCGATCGCAAAGCGATCGAACGGGTCGCTCCCGCAAGGGGAGAGGGGATATTTTCGGCGCGCTCGGCGCGCTCCCTCTCCCCTTGCGGGAGAGGGTTGGGGTGAGGGGAAACGACGGCACGGAAGCAAGCAGGGAGGGGCACATGAAGCAGGTCATCAATCGGCGGGACTTCGCGCTGGGTGCGGCGGCGGGGGTGGCGGCGGCGTCGGGATTGGCGCGGCGGGCGCGGGCGGCGATGCCGCCGCTCAAGATCGGCGTGCTGCTGCCGCGCTCGGGCATCCAGGCGCTGATCGGCCAGGGTTGCCAGCGCGGCTTCGACGTGGCGGCGAAGATGATGGCGGCGCGCGGCGTGCCCATCGAGCTGATCAATGCCGACACGGAATCGCGGCCGGAGGTCGCGCGCACCCAGACGGAGCGGCTGGTGCGCGACGGCGCCCATGTCGTCTGCGGCGCCTTCGACAGCGGCCAGACCGCAGCGGCGGCGCAGGTCTGCGAACAGCACGGCGTGCCCATGGTGATCAATATCGGCGCCGATCCCGCCATCACCGAGCAGGGCTACAAATTCGTCTTCCGCAACTTTCCCACCAGCATCATGCTCGGCACGGGCAGCCTCAAATGGATGGGTGCGCTGTTCACCGCAACCCACACGGCGCCGAAGACCGCGGTGCTGATGATCATCAACGACACCTTCGGCCAGGGCTACCAGAAGGGACTGAACGCGCTGCTGCCCAAGGCCGGGCTGCCGTTCAAGATCGTCAAGACCATCAGCTACGACCCGCAGGCGAAGGATCTCTCGGTCGAAGTGGCGCAGGCGAAGGCCGCCAACGCCGATATCCATCTCGCGGTGACGCGGCTCAACGACGGCATCCTGATGATCCGCGAGATGGTGAAGCAGCGCTATGCGCCGATGGGCGTCATCAGCCCCGGCGCGCCGGGCTTCTATGAGCGGCAATTCATCGAGGTGCTCGGCAAATACGCCGAATACAATTTCTCGATCAATGCCTGGATGGACCCGAAGCAGAAGCTGACCCAGGAGCTCGAGACGGCGTTCTACAAGGAATTCCCCGATCAGTCCTTCGATCTCAACATCGGCTTCTCCTTCGAGGCGGTGATGATCGCCGCGGACGCCTACAAGCGCGCCGGCTCGAGCCGGCCCGAGGCGCTGGTGGCGGCGCTCAGCGCCACCCATCTCAAAGAGCGGGTGATGATCGGCGGGCCGATCCATTTCGACGCCAAAGGGCAGAATCCCGACACCAGCATGGCGGTGCTGCAGATCCGCAAGGCGAAGCCGACGGTGGTGCTGCCGGCGGCGAATGCGGAGCTGACGCCGATCTTCCCGGTGCCGCCGTGGTCCCAGCGTCGCTGAGCTGCGGCGGCCGAAGCGCCGGCGCCGGCCTCGGACCAGGGGCGCAGTGCCGCGGCGGCGGCGGTCCGGGCCGACCGGACGCAACTCGAGGCGCGGCGTGGGCGAAAGCGACGCCGACGCGGCTTCGGCGGCGAACGAGTTCCGCCGCCGGTTGTTGACCTTTCGGGCGAGCGGCGCGGAGCGGGGTGCGGCTCATGGACGTCTCGAGACTCAATTATCTGCCGCTGCCGCTGCCGTTCTTCTCGATCTTCGCCGGCCTGTTCCTGCTGCTGGCGGCGCTGCTCTTCGTCGGCGTGCTGCGCTACGCCTATCTCAGGCTCGGCATCAGCCCGCTCGCCGCCATGCTGGTCCTGCTCGCCTCGCTGTTCGGCAGCTATCTCAACATCCCCGTGGCGCAACTGCCCGCGCGCCAGGTGCTGTCGGGCCAGGAGATCGCCTTCTTCGGCATGCATTACGTCGTGCCCGTCGTCGTCGACTGGCCCGGCACGGTGATCGCGGTCAATGTCGGCGGGGCGCTGGTCCCGGCGGCGCTCTCGCTCTACCTCTTCATCAAGAGCCGGGTTTGGCTGCGCATGATCGTCGCCACCGCGGTGGTCGCGGCGATCATCCATGGGCTGGCCCATCCCGTGCCGGGCCTCGGCATTGCCATCCCGACTTTCGTGCCGCCGGCGGTGACGGCCGTGGTGTCGGTGCTGCTGTCGCGCAGCAAGGCCGCGGTCATCGCCTATGTCAGCGGCAGCGTCGGCACGCTGATCGGCGCCGATCTCCTCAACCTCGACAAGGTGCAAGGGCTGGGCGCGCCGGTCGCCTCGATCGGCGGCGCCGGCACGTTCGACGGCATTTTCCTCACCGGCATCCTCGCCGTGGTGCTGGCCAGCATTCCGACCGCGATGGAGCCGCCGCGCACGGCGCTATAGATGCGGGATTCGACCGCGGCGCGGCCGAGGCGATGCCGCCCGCGCCGTCGGCGCCCATGCCGTCAGGACTAGACGGTGAGGTGGCGGCGCACGGCGGTCTCGTCCATGTCGCCGCCGCGGCCGCTCAGCACCACCTCGCCGCGCTCCATGACGAAATAGGACGCCGCCAGCTCGCGGGCGAACTCGAAATACTGCTCGACCAGCAGGATGGCCATGTCGCCTTTCGCCGCCAGCCGCGCGATGACGCGGCCGATCTCCTTGATGATCGATGGCTGAATGCCCTCGGTCGGCTCGTCGAGGATGAGCAGGCGCGGCCTCGTGATGAGGGCGCGGGCGATCGCCAGCTGCTGCTGCTGGCCGCCGGAGAGATCGCCGCCGCGCCGGCCCAGCATGTCGCGCAGCACCGGAAACAGCTCGAAGATCTCGTCCGGGATGCGCCGCTGCCCGCGCGGCAGCGTGGCGAAGCCGGTCTCGAGATTCTCCAGCACGCTGAGCCGCGGGAAAATCTCGCGGCCCTGCGGCACCATGGCGAGCCCGACCCGCGCCCGCTGATAGGGCGGCAACCGCCCGAGGTCGCGATCTTCCCAGCGGATTTGCCCGGAACGGATGGCCTGCAGGCCGAAGATGGCGCGCAGCAGGCTGGTCTTGCCGACGCCGTTGCGGCCGAGGATGCAGGTCACCTCCCCCATGCGCGCGGTCAGGTTGACGCCGCGCAGCGCGTGGCTGGCGCCATAGTAGAGATCGACGCCTTCGACCGACAGCATGGCTCAGCGTCCCAGATAGACTTCGATGACGCGCGGATTGTCCTGGATCGTGTCGATCGAGCCTTCCGCCAGGACGCGCCCTTCGTGCAGCACCGTGACCTTGACATCGAGCGCGCGCACGAACGCCATGTCGTGCTCGATGACGACGACGCTGCGCGTGCGGTTGATCTCGCGCAGCAGCTCGGCGGTCTGGGCGGTCTCGGCGTCGGTCATGCCGGCGGCCGGCTCGTCGACCAGCAGCAGCTTCGGTTCCTGCGCCAGCAGCATGCCGATCTCCAGCCACTGCTTCTGGCCGTGCGACAGCTCGGCTGCGCGCCGCTCCCGCTCCGGAGCGAGGCGGATGGCCGCCAGCAGCTGGTCGATGCGCGCGCGCTCATCGGCGCTCTCGCGCGCCCAGAGGGTGAAGCGCGGGCTGCGGTCGCCGGCGAGCGCCAGCAGCAGATTATCGCGCACGGTCAGCGTCTCGAACACGGTCGGCCGCTGGAACTTGCGGCCGATGCCGAGCCGGGCGATCGCCGGCTCGTCGAGGGTCGTGAGGTCGATGTCGGCGCCAAACAGGACCTTGCCCTGGTCGGGGCGGGTCTTGCCGGTGATCACGTCCATCATCGTCGTCTTGCCGGCGCCGTTGGGGCCGATCACCGCGCGCATCTCGCCCGGCTCCAGCACCAGCGACAGCTCGTTCAGCGCCTTGAACCCGTCGAAGGAGACGGTGACGCCGTCGAGGTAGAGGAGCGTATCCTGGCTCATTGTGCCGCCTCGCGCATCGCCGCCTCGGCCGCCGCCGAGCGGGCGCTGCGCGGCCGCCGCGCCGAGAACAGCCCGATGATGCCGCGCGGCAGGAACAGGGTGACGAGGACGAAGAGCCCGCCGATCGCGAACAGCCAGACCTCGGGCAGCGCGCTGGTGAACCAGGTCTTGCCGAAATTGACCAGCACGGCGCCGAGGATCGCGCCGCTGAGCGTGCCGCGGCCGCCGACCGCGACCCAGATCACCGCCTCGATCGAGTTGCCGGGCGCGAATTCCGAGGGATTGATGATGCCGACCTGCGGTACATAGAGCGCGCCGCCGATCGCGGCGATGACTGCCGAGACCGTCCAGACGACAAGCTTGTAGGATTCCGGCCGGTAGCCGAGGAAGCGGGTGCGCGGCTCGGCATCGCGCACCGCGACCAGCATCTTGCCGAAGCGCGAGCGGACCATTGCGCGGGCGAGCAGGAACGCCAGCGACAGGACGCCGGCGGTCACCAGCATCAGGCCGGCGGCGGTGCTCTCGTGGTCGAGCGGGAAGCCAAGCACGTCCTTGAAGTCGGTCATGCCGTTGTTGCCGCCGAAGCCCATGTCGTTGCGGAAGAAGGCGAGCATCAAGGCGTAGGTGAGCGCCTGGGTGATGATCGAGAGATAGACGCCCGAGACGCGCGAGCGGAAGGCGAACCAGCCGAAGGCCAGGGCGAGGACGCCGGGCACCAGCATCACCATCAGCATCGCGAACCAAAAATGATCGAAGCCGTACCAGTACCACGGCAGCCGGTTCCAGCCGATGAACACCATGAAATCGGGCAGCACCGGGTTGGCATAGACGCCGCGCGCGCCGATCTCGCGCATCAGGTACATGCCCATCGCGTAGCCGCCAAGCGCGAAGAAGGCGGCGTGGCCGAGGGTGAGGATGCCGGCATAGCCCCACACCAGGTCGATCGCCAGCGCCAGGATCGCGTAGCAGAGATACTTGCCGGCGATGGAGACGACGAAGTCGGGCACGTGCAGCGGGCTCGCGGCCGGAACCGCGAGGTTCATGACCGCGAGCAGCGCCGCGCCGCAGAGCACGAGCGCCAGGGTCGCGGTGCTGGCGCGATCGAGCCGCATCATGTCTCGGCCGCCCTGCCCTTCATCGGGAAGAGGCCCTGCGGGCGGCGCTGGATGAACAGGATCAGAAACACCAGGACGATGATCTTGGCCAGCACGGCGCCCTCGAACGGCTCGACGAACTTGTCGACGATGCCGACCAGCAGCGCGCCGAACAGCGTGCCCCAGAGATTGCCGACCCCGCCGACCACGACGACGATGAAGCTGTCGACGATGTAGTTCTGGCCCAGATTGGGGCTGACATTGTCGATCTGAGACAGGGCGACGCCGGCGATGCCGGCGATGCCGGACCCCAGGCCGAAGGTGAGCGCGTCGATCCACGGCGTGCGGATGCCCATGACCGCCGCCATGCGCCGGTTCTGCATCACGGCGCGGATGCTGCGACCGAGGCCGCCCCAGCGCAGCGTCGCCATCAGC
>DASQSR010000540.1:0-3968 GCA_035642295.1 Allostellaceae bacterium
AGACGGCGTTGATGTCGCGCAGCCGCCGCTCGAAGCCGTTGCTGGCGAAGACCGAGGTGGTGCCGACGGCGTTGTAGGCATCGCCGGCGATCGCGCGCGCCTCGCGGATGCAGTGGGTCGCGGCGAGACGGATCGACATGCGCTGATCGACGGAGAGCTCGCCGGTCTCAGCCGCGCGCCACGCCGCCTCGAGTGTGCCGCGGATGTAGTGCCGCGCCGAGCGCAGCCGCGCTTCGAGCTCGGCGATCTCGGTCTGAGTCACGGCGTTGAGGCGCATCGCCGATTTGTAGCCGCGCGGCGTCTTCTCGTTGGCGGTGGCGATGAAGGCGTCGAGCATGCCGCGGGCGATGCCGAGGGCAACGCAAGCAAAGCCGCTGGCATAGAGCTGGTCGGTGCGGAAGTGGTAGAGCGGCCCCGACTGGCGGCGCTCGGCGGGATCGTCGCGGTTGATGCTGAAGGCATCGGCGACGAAGAGATCGGTCACCGCGTACATGTCGCTGCCGGTGCCGTTGAGGCCGATGACCTGCCAGATGTCGGTCCAGGTCACCGCGGCGGCGGGAAACAGCAAGGTGCGCGGCACGTTGACGCCGTTGGGCCCGCGGTGCGGCGTGCCGTCGGCATCGCAGGCGATGCAATGGCCGCCGATCCAGGTGGCGTGATGGCCGCCGCTGGCGAAGGACCACGTGCCGGTGACGCGCCAGCCGCCGGGAGCCGCGACCGCCTTGATGCTGGGCCCGGCGCCCCAGGCGAGGACGCCCCGCCGGTCGCCCCAGATCTCGCGCGCCGAAGCCGGCGGCAGGTAGGCGGCGGCGATCGCGCAGACGCTGGTCTGGCCGAGACACCAGGCGGTGCTGGCGTCATGCCACGCGATTTCCTCCAGCACCTCGACGAAGCTCAAGGGGTCGGTCTCGGCGCCGCCGACCTCGCGCGGCAGCAGCATGCGGAAAAGCCCGGCGTCATGCAGCGCCTCGACCACCGGCGGCGTGAGGCGCCGGCCGCGCTCGATCGCCGGAGCCTCGGCGTTAAGGAGCGGCGCCAGCGCCTTGGCGCGCGCGAGATAGTCGGTGCCGGCAGCGCCGTCGCGCGCGCTCATCGCCGCTTACTCGCCATAGGCCATGGCCCAGCGCCAATCCTCGTGTCCCGGGGCGAAGCGGCGGTTGCTCTGCGCCGGGTTGCGGTTGACGAGCGGCCGCGCATAGAGCGGATGCGTCATGCTGCGGATCTCGTGCTCGATGGTGAAGAGCAGCTTGCCGCTGTCGAGGTCGACGATGTCCTTGAAGCGGTACTGCCACTGGTCGCTTTCCTCGAAGACGAGGCCGCGCTCGCGCAGCCTCTGATGGGGCCCCGAGAAATCGGCGAGGTAGACCTGGACGTGGTGGCCGTCATAGGGCGGCGGCGGGCGGTCGGTCTCGCGATAGACGAAATGCTGGTTGTGGCCGACCGCGGCCCGGGCGTAAGGCCCCTGCCCGTCCTCGCCGGTCTCGGCCGGGCTCGCCATGATCTCGCGATAGAAGCGGGCGATGCCGGCGGCGGTGCCGACCGGCACCTCGAACTCGACATAGGGCATGCCGAGGGTGATCCGGCCGAAGCGGGGATCGGGGGTATAGCAGCGCAGCCGATTGCCCCAGGGCGAGGTCACTTCGACATAGGCGTTGTGCTCGGCGAAGGAAAAGCGCGTGCCTTCGAGGTCGCCGCGCACGCCGGAAAGGCGGCGCAGCAGCGCCTCGCGTTCCGGCAGCACCAGCCCGACATGGCCGCGCAGCACCTGCGGATTGCCGGCCGGCATGTGAAACTGGCTGCGGCCGATATTGATCCACATATTGTCGACCCCGGTCATGAGATAGGGGTCGCGCGTCAGGCCCATGCCGCTCACATAGAAGATCGTCGCGATCTTCTGGTCGGGAACGCGCACGTTGACGTGCTCCAGCGCGACGATATTGCCGAGATCCTCGGCGGCCCGGTCGTATTGCTGCTCCATGATCGCCCTCGCGGTGCGGTTCCACGGGAACGGACAGTTTAAGGGCAGCCCCGCTCGCTTTTCCAGCCGCTCGCGAGGGGCTAGGCTCTGCCCTGCGATTATGTCATGCCCCCTTTGAGCGCTCTGCAATTCGCGCCCTTGACCGGCCGCATCGCCGGACGGGGCGCCCGCGCCTGGAGCATCCATTTCGAGGCGCTGCGGCGCCGGGCCGCCGGCAGCCCGGTGATCCTGCTCACCGTCGGCGATCCCGACCAGGAGGCGCCCGCCGCGGTTGTCGAGGCGACGACTGCCGCGCTGCAGCAGGGCAGAACCGGCTATTCGCCGATCCTGGGCCTGCCCGAGCTGCGCGCCGCCATTGCCGCCCGGGTCGAGCGCCGCAGCGGCGTTTCCTGCACGGCGGAGAACATCGCCGTCGTGCCGGGAACCCAGGCCGGGCTCTATGCCGCGCTGCAATGCCTCGCCGGGCCGGGCGACGAGGTGCTCGCCTTCGAGCCGATCTATGCCACCTATGAAGCGGTCGTGGGCGCCGCCAGCGCGCGCCTCGTCACCGCGCCGCTCCGGCCGGAGACCGGCTTTCACCCCGATCTCGCGGCGCTTGCCGCAGCCGTGACGCCGCAAACGCGCGTGCTGTGGATCAACACGCCGCACAACCCGACCGGGGCGGTGTTCACCGCGGCCGAGATCGAGGCCGTCGCCGAGCTCGCCCGGCGGCATGATCTCTGGCTCCTTTCGGACGAAGTCTATGAGGATCTCGCCTTCGCCAGGCCGCATCTGAGCCCGCGCCGGCTGCCCGGCATGGCCGAGCGCACGGTCGTGGTCTCGAGCCTCTCCAAATCCCACGCCATGCCGGGCTTTCGCCTGGGCTGGATCGTGGGCCCCGAAGCGCTCACGCCGCATCTCTTCAATCTCATGCTGTGCATGCTCTATGGCGGGCCGCCTTTCATCCAGCTCGGCGCGCTTGCGGCGCTGCAGCACGATCTGCCCGAGGCGGCGGCGCTCGCCGCCGAGTACCAGCGCCGCGCCGCGCTCTTCGCCGGCATCCTCGCCGAAGCGCCGGGCTGCCGCGCGATCCCGCCCGAAGGCGGCATGTTCCTGCTGCTCGACGTGCGCGGCACCGGGCTCTCCGCCGAGGACTTCGCCCGCGCCCTGCTCGCGGAGGAAGGCGTGGCGGCGGTGCCGTGCGACGGCTTCGGCCCGAGCGGGCATCTCCGCCTGGCGCTCACCCAGCCCGCCGACATTCTCGCCGAGGCCGGGCAGCGGATCGTCCGCCAGGCGCGCCGGCTGGCCGCGCGCGGCGCCAGATGAGCCCGCTCACCCGCGCCCACTGCGAAGCGCGCGACGCCGCCGACCCGCTCGCACGCTGGCGCGACGCGTTCGCGTTGCCCGAAGGCGTCCTTTATTTCGACGGCAACTCGCTGGGCGCGCTCCCCAAGGCGACGGCGCCGCGGCTCGCCGAGCTGGTCGAGCGCGAATGGGGGCAGGACCTCGTCACCAGCTGGAACAAGCATCATTGGATCGACCTGCCGCGGCGGGTCGGCGACAAGCTGGCGCGGCTCATCGGTGCCGGGCCCGGCGAGGTGGTGGCGGCGGATTCGACCTCGGTCAATCTGTTCAAGGTTCTGGCCGCGGCGCTGAGCCTCAATGCCGGGCGCGCCGTCATCCTTTCCGAGCGCGACAACTTCCCGACCGACCTCTACATCGCCGAAGGGCTGATCGGGCTCTTGGGCGGACGGCACCGGCTGCGGCTCGTCGATGGCGATGCCGTTGCCGGCGCGATCGACGGCGACACGGCGGCGGTGATGCTGACGCACGTCAATTACCGCACCGGCGCAATGCACGACATGGCGGCCGTGACCGCGGCGGCGCAGCGGTCGGGCGCGCTGATGCTGTGGGACCTGGCGCACAGCGTCGGCGCGGTGCCGGTCGATCTCACCGCCGCCGGCGCCGATTTCGCCGTCGGCTGCGGCTACAAGTACCTCAATGGCGGGCC